>JAQVUB010000062.1 GCA_028699735.1 Lentisphaeria bacterium
ATTCGGAGGCTATGGCAAAGACTTCACCGCCCTGCCCCCATTCTGCCCGGTAGGCCGTATCCAGACCGGCATAAGGCGTTTCCACCTGAAAAGCAAATTCTTTGAGCAGTTCCACCTGACGTTTACAGGCATAATGTTCCTGGAACCCAAGCTCGGGATGTTCCCAGATATCCCGGCTGAAACGAAAAAAACGCTCTTCCTGATCTGAAAGCAACTGACGAAGCGCTTCAACCTGCTGAATAACTTCCTGCATATCACAGACTCCTGACTTGAAAATAAGAATTCCCGCAAAGAAAAACAAACTATACTCTGCTACAACCGTTTTTCAACCCGAAAAAATTTTCTGGAAGCTGCTTTGGCTTCTGGGCTGCGTCGTCCTTGTCATGAAATTTTTGCGTGCTACTATCATTACATTTCTTGTTTCGAAGAAGGTTTTTGGACGATTGACTATAGACGAGGGACGATAGACGAGGGACCTTATGGACCCTATTGACCTAATGGACCTTATGGACGAGGACGATTGACTTTGATGGACAGGCTGACGGCTGACGGCTGACGGCTGATAACTATGGGTTGTGGGCGTCAGTCCCCCCCAAGACTTTTCTTGTTTTTTCGTTGTGCAAAAAAATCCACCTGGTTGAGCGGTCTGATGAGCAATGGGAGCTTGAAAAATCGTCCTCCTTGACGTACAATTAGCAGATAGCCCGCAAGAATGGATTATATTGTAAAAACGATCTTGGAGTCAGGAAAAGTTGTGCATCTTGCACGGAATGAAGGTATCGGTTGGAAAGTTCATTCGATAAAGACGCATTTCAAATGAAGACGGAAACGCCGTCTCCGCAGCCCTTTTTGCGTGAGCCTCTGTTCTGTATTCACTATATCCTTGCCGCCATTATCATTTTTGCCGGCGGTATTTATACGTATTTTTCCTTAAGGACGATGGATCGCAATCTGCGCCAGGATCTGCTCAACCAGGCTCGTTTGATCGCCTCTTCCATTAACACCAACCGTCTGAAAGATATGCAGGAAGAGTCGAGCAAGCGCGGCACCCAGCGCTTACAGCAGCAATTGATCATCCTGAAACACGCTTTTCCGGATATCCGCCTTCTCTATTTAATGGGAAAGACTCCTTTCGGGAGTATTTGTGTTCATGCCGACGAAGACAGCCCGGGTGAGTCCCACCTTCACGAAGCTGGCGAAACCACCTGTGCTAAAATTTCACCGCGCCTGGGACTGGCGTTGCACCAAGGCGAGGAAATTGTTCTGGGCCCCTTTGAAGATCAATGGGGCGACTGGTTTTCAGCAGCGGTACCGGTGCTGGATCAGCTGACCGGCGAAGCGCTGGCTGGTCTGGCCATCGATATCACCGCGGCAGCCTGGCGTGAAAAAATGCGGCATGGTGCCCTGCCGGGGATCTGCATCACCCTGATCTTTCTGCTGATTCTTTCCGGCAGCGCTTTTTTACATTACAAAAACCAGTTTCGCAGTGCAACTTACCGGAAAAATCTGGTATTGATCCTGGCCATGCTGATTGGTTTGATTTTCAGTTTTTTCCTGGCCTGGAGAATCCACTGCTTTGACCGCCAGCAACAGGATGATAT
Source organism: Lentisphaeria bacterium (assembly GCA_028699735.1). Classification (GTDB taxonomy): domain Bacteria; phylum Verrucomicrobiota; class Lentisphaeria; order Oligosphaerales; family Oligosphaeraceae; genus JAQVUB01. The sequence continues at coordinate 1,602 of JAQVUB010000062.1, forward strand.
TTTCCAGCAGCTTGGTGAAAATACCACAGCTCTGGTAGCCAAAAACATTAACTTCATCCGGGTTTCCGAACTCGAGGGACTGGCTGGTTTCCTCTCTCATCGGGAAACGATTACCAGCCGGGAATTTAAGATCTATACCAGTCATTTGACGAAAAATTCTCTGGTTCAATCCTGGGAATGGGTAGTCATCCTGCCGGACAGTGAACGAAATCCGTTCGAAGATAAAATACGCCAACTCGATGAACCGAATTTTCTAATCTGGGAATATGGGGCAAACGGAGACCGGGTACCGGCCGGAAAACGCCCGGTATATTATCCGATCCTTTTCTATGCCCCTGAAAAAGGCAATGAAAAAGTGCTTGGTTTTGATATGGGTTCGGAAAAAAAACGCCAGGCAGCTCTGAAGGAAGCTCTTGCCACTGGGCTGGGTACCGCTACGGAACCGGTTACGCTTGTGCAGGAATGGGCTGATGAACGCAGCATGGTCATCCTGCACCCAGTCTTCCAGGAGGGAACAGAGAAGATCCGCGGTTTTGCACTGGCAACCATCCGAGGCGAAATGCTGTTCGGCCGAGACCTGAGCAAAGTAAAACTCGCTCACCTGAAAATATCCTTTCTGCGTTCCGATGGCACCCGCGAAATCCTGGCGGATTCCAAACGCGGCAAACCCTGCTTATCGGGGCCGGAGGTGATCCGGCCTGTTTTTGCCTTCGGGCAGGTGCTTAGCATCACCGCCACACCCTGCAGAGAATTCTACACGGCCTATCCGCAATATCGCAGTCTGGCAGTCCTGTTTGGGGGAATTCTACTGACTGCCGCAGCGACCACCATCACGGCTCTGATTTCCGGCAGAGGAGCGGCCTTATCCATACTGGTGACAGAACGCACTGCCAACCTGAGCAAAAGTGAAGAACATTTCCATCTGCTGGCTGCGCAAACGAAAACGGTGCAATGGGAATGCACCCCCGATGGCCTCTACCTCGATATTGCCCCGGAAGCACTCACGGTGTTCGGATTCCAGCCCGGAGAACTGATCGGCAAACAATACTTCTATGACCTGCATCCGCCGCTGGGACGCGAACAATTCCGCGAACACATTCTGAAAACCTTCGCTTCCGGAGAGGCCTTTACCGAACTGATCAATCCAGTACTCTGCAAAGATGGACGGATGATCATCGTTTCCACCAGTGGAATGCCCCTCTTTGACCGTCAGGGAACGCTGATCGGTTTCTATGGCTCCGACCGTGATGTCACGGAGCGCGAACAGTTGATCACAGAACTCGAACAAAATCGCAAAGCCGCTGAAAGTGCCAATCATTCCAAAAGTGAATTTCTGACCAATATGAGCCATGAAATCCGAACCCCGATCAATGGCATCATTGGGGTCGCGGATTTGCTGATCAGCTCCACTTTAAACGATGAGCAGCGTGATTACTTGGAGATCATCCAGACCAGCAGCCAAATGCTTCTTACCCTGATCAACGAAATCCTTGACTTTTCGCGCATCGAGGCTGGACGCATCACCCTGATCACTACCGACTTTGATCTGCGCAGACTGCTTGAGGATGTCGCCGGCAATCTGGCCTTTGCCGCTCACAGCAAAAATCTTGAGCTCTACTGCACTTTGGAACCGGCTTTCCCTCCCTTGTTCCGCGGAGATGAATTCCATTTGCGGCAGATCTTGACCAACCTGGTCGGAAATGCCATCAAATTTACCGATGAGGGCGAAGTGTGCATTTCCGCCTGCATCATCAATGAACAAGCGAATAAACCTCAAATCCGTTTTTCCATCCGGGATACCGGCATCGGAATCCCCGCTGATCAAAAAAAACATGTCTTTGAGACCTTTTTCCAGGCCGATTCCTCGAACCGACGACGTCATGGCGGCACCGGCCTGGGGCTGTCAATCGTCCGAAAACTGGTGGAATTCATGGGTGGCGAAATCCGCTTCAACAGCCAGCTGAATGAAGGCACTGAATTCTTCTTTTCTCTTCCTTTTACCGGCATCCCATCCGCACCGGAATCCGTGCGTGAAATAGCCCTGGAAATCCGGCAAAATCCGGTTTTGCTGGTAGACAGTTTTCCTGGCACCCGCATGGAATTGAAAAACCGTTTACAGGCAATGGGGATTCCGGCGGAAAGTGCGGGCGATCTGGTAGAGGCTGAAAAAATTTTGCAGACAATGCAGGATGATCCCTGCGCCACCGTCATCCTCGACCTTAACTTGCCTGAATTTTACAGTGAAAGTACCCTGCCCTATTCGCTGACGCCGGAACTCTGGAACAAGTGTCGCTGTGTCGGACTGACCCACCTGAAAAATAGCCTGGACATCACAAAGTTTCATTTTCTGCGATTGCAGGGCATCCTCCATAAACCAGTCAAAACCACAGAACTGCTCAATGCCCTGAATTGCTGCAAGAGAGAAATCCCCCCAATTGATAGCACGCCAACCGAACCTCCTGCGCGCCTATCGCAAGCAGTTGCCGATTCCGCTCCGGCAAAATCGATCTTACTGGCAGAAGACAATTCCGTCAACCAGAAAGTCGCTCTCGCTCTGCTGAAGAAACTGGGCTTGCGGGCGGATGTCGCCAGCAATGGCCTGGAAGCCCTTGCTCTCCTGGCAAAAAATGATTATGCTCTGGTACTGATGGATGTCCAAATGCCGGAGATGGATGGTCTGGAAGCCGCAAAACGGATCCGTGAACCCGGCTCCGGGGTCAAAAATCCGAGGATTCCAATCATTGCGGTCACCGCTCATGCTGTCACTGGCTATAAAGACAGTTGCCTTGCCGCCGGCATGGATGACTATCTTTCCAAACCCATCCGCGTTCAACAGCTCAAAGAACTTCTTGAACGCTGGCTTAACCCATTACCTTGAACGCTGATTTTCAAGTTGACTTCTCATCCCCTCACCTAAGTCCGTTATGAATTGTAATGCGTCAGAAACTGAGCAACAGTGGTATTTTTTTACAACGAAAAGAATTTCTCCGTTACCAGCATTACTTGACGTATTATCCAGCTTCATTTGACGTATTACTATGAATTCTTCATCCCCGATTCTGAAACGCGCTTTTTCTTTTGCAATGGTCTTGCTGGCTGCCTGCCTCTTCGGGTATTTCTATGATGCCGCACGGATTTTTCCGGTCATTATCGATGCACAAACCATCCCAGACACAAAAAAACAGAATATTCTCCGCGGCGTACTGCCCAAACAGGTGCTGATGCGTAATTTTGCAGGGCGGGAAGTCCCCTGTTATTTTCCCAATCAAATGACCTATCAGCTGAAAGCCAACGCTCTCGGAAAATTTCCCTCGATGCTCTGCCTGATGCGGCGAGGAGAAAAACTGCACTTCCCCGAATTTGAGGGGACTACCATCGTTCGTGTGGAATGCCTGTCGATGGACTTTTTGCAGGAATTCCAGAAAAATCAATCATGGACTTATCAACATTGCGTTCCCCTCTCCCGATGGCCTTTTCCAGTGACCGGCGGGAAAAGGCTGTTTCTTCTTATTCTGATCATTCTGACCGGATTGTTGCTGCCTGCAAAATATGCCCCAATCCTTTTGGCAAGCTCTCTGTTTGCCGGGCTGGAATGGTACCTCTTTCCCCAATTTCATCCGATTCGAAGTGTTGTTTTCGCCGCAATTCTGTTGTTGACCTTGCGTAATTGGCTGCTTCTCAAGCAGAGGATTCAGCAAAAGGTTCGCCAAGCGTCATGGTTGCTGCTGATGTTGTTGACCAGTCTGCTGTTGACCCGGGTTCCGCTCTTCCATCTGTTTTCCGGCGCATTTCCTGCCCCGCTTCTGCTCTTGATTCCATACTTGATTCTGGTCAGCCTGGCTGTCTGCTTCGCCTTCCTGACCGCTGAGTTTTTCTGGCAAAGTATTGCCGTTCCTGAGAACAGTACCCCTGGGGAGGCTTTATCGTGCCGAGTTTCTTATCTTTTGCACCAGCGACTGGCCATTGCCTTTACCGCCGTTTTATTCCTGACCTACCTGTATATCCAGAATCCTCTGTTCCTGAACAAATACAAGTTTTTTTGCAAATACCGTCTCGGACACCTGCTCTATTCCTATGAACTGGCACTGATGCCCAGAGCCCTGGCCGGAACCGTCTTCTGCTGGCTGTCAAACTATTTTTCACAGGTACTGCTCTTCCAGCTGCTGTACTGGTGCAGTGTAGCTTCCTGTCTTGTTCTGGTCGTGTTGATCGTTCGTAAAATCCGGGATTCTCAGCAAATTGCTTTACTCAGCCTGTTAAGTGGCCTGTATTTGTCTTTGCCGGTAACCTGGCTTCACCTGATCAATGATTTCGCCAGACTGGATTTGTTCCTGCTGGGAATCGGTATTTTTTGCCTGGTTCAGATCTGGCGTGATTCTCCATTCAAATATACAACGCTGCTGCTGATTCCGGTGAGTACTTTGATTCATGAGCTCTTCCTGCTTTTTTATCTGCCGGCAATTCTGGCAGCGGCCTGCTGGAAATGTGACTGGAAAAGCAAAAGAAACCTCGGTTTTTTCGTGGCCTGCATCCTAGCGTCCGCAATAACAGTCCTGCTTTTCCTCCGTTTGAAACAGAATAACCCTTCTGCAAATGAACTGATTGAATTCTGTTCGGCCAAAGATCAGTACCAGGTCGCCTTTTTTTCAGGATACGCATTGAGCATTGTAGAAAAAGATTATGCCTTCCATATCCGTAACCTGGGAAATGAAATGCAGGCCAATCCATGCGGTTTCCTGTTCGGTACGCTGTTTACTGTGCTGGCTCTGGCCTGGCCTTTCCGCCTCTGGTGGCAGCTTCTGAAAACGCGGCTTGGGCAAATACCCCGTCTCAAAATGCTGCTGTTGATGCTGGCCGCATTCGCACCGTTTTCCGCAGCTCTGATCATCGTCGACTACGCCCGCTGGCAAGCTGCAGCCTGCCATTGCAATTTCATGCTCCTTTTCCTGCTGCTTGGCGACCCGGCTTCAGACAGCAAACTGCCGCTGCCCACAGCAAAAACCATATACGGTCTGGAAATCCTGATGCTCTTCTTCCTGTTTTCCGGCGCCGCAGACTGGTTCTATTTCTCAGAATTATGCAAAGATGCAGCTGCTCTGTGCAATCAAATCCTCCTGCCTCTGATACGATAACCCTCATGATCTTTTCGGTTCTTGATATTCCGTGATGAAAGCGAACCGCGGTGCCGATGCCGGCGGGGACGCCGGCGCTCCATATTCCCTCCGACGCAGACAACAAGGAGGGAAGTTACCACATCGGGTTAAAGGTACAAGCAGGAAATTTTGCACAGTGATCTCTTACCTCAACGCAGCAACCTTTAAAGAATTTTCGTGTCTTTTTGTGTTTTTTCGTTGTTAAAAAAAATCAGGACGGTATCTGCATTGGGACAACTTCAATTCTGCACCAGCTCCTGCCAGTTGGAGGCAGTCAGTGCTTTGGCGATGAAGCCCGGTCGTTTGATCAGGTGTGCCAATTCATTGAGCGCAGCAAGATGCTGCACAGGATCCTGTTCCAAAGGATCCAGCAACACCAGCACCAAACGGCAGTGCGTGGAAAGCAGTGGCAGATCCAGGGGATTCTGGAAGGTAATCAGGAAAAATTCCGATTGCTTGACTTCCGGGCAATGTTCATGCAGAAGAATCAGCCCCGGCAGCAGCTCCACCGGAGTCTCCTCGGCAGACGCAGTCAAGGAATCAATCAGGCGCCTGGCATCGAGTCCCGTTTTCTGTAAAAATGGTTTAAAAAGCAGTTCCAATCCCTGGCGGATGTGCCCTTCCTCGACCTGAAACACAGCCTGATCTAGCCTGATAATCCGGCTGATTTCGTCATCCACAATGAGCTCTTCATGGTTTTCATGGGGATCCGGTGCTTCCAGCGGCGGGTAGATGAAGCTGAGGTTATGGCCAGGAAGGGCTTCAATCAGGCGCTTTGGCAAGCGATCGAGCATGGGCTGCCAGGCGATCTGGCCAGTACGTGCTGCCAATACCACCACCCAGTCATTCGCTGAAACGGCTTTGACAATGGCCGAGCGAACGTGACGCCAGACCGGCAATTCATGAACGGTCATGTCAACAGGTGGACGACATTTTTTCACCAGTCTGCTTTGCTCATTTGCCGCATCCGAAACCAGCAGCAAACGCAGTTTGGCGCCGCTTTGCCGGGCGATCGTCTTGACCACACCGATCGCTTCCGACACCTCTGGAAGCAGATGGCATAGCGGAGGACACACCAGAAGGATTCTCTGCGTGGTGGACAAGGGCTGCTGCAAACGGGACACCAGCACCAGCTGCGTGCTGCTGTCGATCACTTGGTCTATGGTACGGCCAAAACGCTTTTTATACCCCAGAATATCTCCGTCGCAGAGCATACACAGAATCGATGTCCGTTTTTCCCGGGCAGTGCGCAAAATCCCGCCAGCCACGTTAGTGTCAATCACAACGAGTGGAATCATCGGCACATCGACGCCCAGGGAATTCATCACCAGATGATCCAGTAATTTTTCGCTTTCAGCGATTTCGCGTTCGGCATCCGGGCTTTCGAAGACGACATTGACTGGATAAAGTGGCTCGTGAGAGCCATCCTTGCGCAGAAATAGCGCCAGATCGAGAATATCTTTACTGCGCGACCGCGAATGAATAGGAATAATGATACGATGTGGAAAATCGCCGCTGGCGTCGCTGTCAAGCATGCGCCTTTCGGCCAGGCGCCGTCCATACTTTTCGGTCATCACCGGGCCGACAAAGCAGGTCACTGCAATCATCGCAATGGTACCAGTGATAATGCTGTCATCAAAGAGACCGAGATCATATCCGACCAGTGCAGCGGCAAGGGTAGCGGCGGCCTGGTTGACGCTGAGTCCGAAAATCAGGCCCTGCTCATCGGGGGAATACTTCAGCATGAATCCGAAAACACGCGCGGCAAGCCATTTGGAAAAAAGCGCCACAGTGACCATGAAGAGAATAATCAGCCAGGTATCCACCCCCTGCCAGAGCAGTTCGATATTCACCAGCATGCCGATACTGAGCAGAAAAAAGGGAATAAAAAGAGCATTGCCGACAAAATGCAATTTGCGCATCAAAGCGCCTTTTTCCGGAATCAGGGAATTCAGCGTCAGGCCAGCCAGAAAGGCACCGATGATCGGTTCCAGCCCGGCAACATGCGCCAAATAACTCACCGTGAATGCAATGGCCAGAATAGCAATGAAATCGAGATTGTCGTCATCAGAGAAATGTCTGAGGAACCAGCGTCCGACTGGGGGCGCGAGCAGCAGAACCAGTCCGGTATAGACCAGCATTTTGCTGCTCATTCCGAACCAGAATGCGGCATCGAGGCTGCCTTTGCTTCCGGCTGAGACGACCGCCAGGATCAGCAGAGCCAGAACATCAGTCAGGATGGTGCCTCCGATGGTAGTGATAACCGCCCGGGTTTTGCCCAGCTGCAGTTTGCCGACACTGGGAAAAGTCAGCAGAGTATGGGAAGAAAACATGCTGGCCAGCAGTAATGCGGGAGGCAACGCCATTCCAAAAAGCCATTTTCCGCCGGCGATGCCGAGTGCCAGTGGAAAAAGGAAAGTAAGCATACCAAATAGGAAACTGTGTGAGCGTTGCTGTTTGGCCTGATGCAGATCAATTTCGAGGCCGGCCAGAAACATGATCATCAACAATCCGACCTGCCCCAGCAGTTTCATCGTGTCATCGCGAGCCAGTAATCCAAGGCCATGTTCCCCAAAGACCATACCCGCCACAATCAGGCCGACAATATCCGGCAGGCGCAGACGCCGTGCCACCATCGGCGACACCAGAATCAAGACCATGACGCTGGCAAATATCAATACTGGATCCGTAAAGGGCATTGGGAGTTTTCCGCTCAAAGAAGGGGGGAAGGATGACAATTCTGATAATGTAATTGCCCAAAAACTCCCTACAACCCCCATGCCAGATCAGTCGGATCGGACGGATCGGTCGGATCGGACGGATCGGTCGGATCGGTCGGATCGGTCGGATCGGTCGGATCGGACGGATCGGACGGATCGGACGGATCGGACGGATCGATCTGGGCACAGACGACTCCTGCCCCCTGCCGTATGTAGTACGGGCTTTAG
>JAQVUB010000063.1:0-1446 GCA_028699735.1 Lentisphaeria bacterium
TTGCTTGCCCTGGGCTGGTATGTCACGCCCCTTCGGGGTTAATTCGGGAACAATGTCCGTCCGTGTTCATACAGAAAATCTTTTTACAAAAACAAGAAATCTGAGGATAGTAGCACGAAAAAAAATCATGGAAATAACAACACCTGGAATGCACACATGGCCACTTCCATGAATTTTTTCGGGTCTTTTCGGGTCTTTTCGTTGTTAAAAAAAGTCATCTGCTGAAGCGTCCTCTTTGCACGAAATGCAGGTCACGTATGGCGCCGTTGCCGGCTTTCAGCAGGATTTCCCGGATTTTCGGTTTATGTTGCCGTTCAAAAACATACATCCAGCTGGAATTGTTGACTTCTAGGATCAGGATTCCGTCTTTGAGATCGACCGGCCTTACCTGTTCCGCCATCGTTGGCCCGAGCAATTCTTTCCAGGAGCAGCGCAGTTTTTCCAGCAGGCTGACATCATCTTCGGCAAAACGCTGCAAAATCCCGTCAAGAAGCGTTGCAAGCGAATCGGTCGCGGGGCGCAAACTGGCAAACACCTCCGCCTTGCGTTCGTTACCAACCCAGTCAGCCAGTGCGCCTTCCCGTCGATACTCCCGGGGACTGGGACGACGCCTTTCGCCGAAGCGCGTGGCAAAATCCGTTCGAGCCAGCCAGCCGGAGCGCCGTTTTTTCTCTTTGCCGGATTCGCTTAAATTCATTTTCAAAATTCTCTTCAACGATTATGTTAAGGAATCCTCCCGCTGAACCTTCCAGGCGAGTGGCGGCTAAAAAACTCTGTAATATAATACCACAGCGCCGGATTTCCTAATGGAGAACAGGTAAGATGAATGGCATCCGTGACAATTTGCAAAGGATCGGTGAGCGCATCGCAGCGGCTGCTTTGCGCTGTGGACGGGCCCCTTCCGAAGTGACTCTGCTGGCGGTCAGCAAAACCTTTCCCGCCGAGGCGGTGTCGGAGGCGTTTGCGGCGGGTCAATGCAAGTTTGGCGAGAACCGGGTACAGGAACTGTCGGAAAAAGCCCCCCGTCTGCCTGACCGCTGTCAATGGCATTTGATTGGACACCTGCAGCAGAATAAAGTTCGACAGGCTTTGCAATACGCTTCCGTCATCCAGTCGGTGGATTCCCTGTCCCTTTTGCAACGAATCAATCGCATCGCTGAAGAAATGAACCGCACCCCTGAAATTCTTCTGGAAGTCAATATCTCAGGAGAAGACAGCAAATTCGGTGTGCATCCGGATGCGGTCGAAGCGCTTTTGCAGGCAACCCGCAGCGGGCCGGCTCGTTGCACAGGCCTGATGACAATTGCACCGCTGCAGGCTTCCGGTACCGAACTGGCAACGGTTTTTTCCGGTTTGCGGCAATTGCGTGACCGTATGGTTTCTTCGACGGGGCTGGCATTGCCTGAATTATCGATGGGCATGTCCGGAGATTTCGAGATTGCCATT
>JAQVUB010000063.1:1546-4587 GCA_028699735.1 Lentisphaeria bacterium
GTAGTCGGTGCTCGTCTGGCTTACGTCCTGCGCTTCTGGCAGCAGGAATTTGCCGGGAGGAATCTGCTGCAAATTTTCATGGTCTGGGAAGGCGGTCTGGTTTTTCAGGGGGGCTTCATTGCTGCGGCGCTGGCCGGCATGGCGCTGGTGAAACTGCGCAAGTGGAATCTGGCCAACACCGCCGATCTGATGGCTCCGGCTTTGCCTGCAGCACATGCCATTGGCCGCATTGGCTGCCTGATCAACGGATGCTGCTTCGGTTATTTTTATGAAGGGCCTCTTGCGGTTCATTATCCCGCCGAAGGAAATTCCGTTCTGTATATTCAAAAGCAGCAGGGTTTGCTGCAGCCTGAAGCTCTGCAATGCGGCGGCACCTTCCCGGTTGCCGGGCTCGAGGCAATCTGCAATGTCCTCCTCTGCCTGCTGTTGCTCGTTCTGGAAAAAAAGAAAATGTTTCAGGGACGTCTCTTTCTGCTTTATGTGCTCCTGTACAGCCTGATCCGTTTCGCGCTGGAATTCGCCCGCGGAGATTATCTGAGTCTCAGCATGGGATTGACCAATGCCCAGATCACCTGCCTCTGGATCATCCCGCTGACCTCCATCGCCTGGCTCGCCCTCAATTTTGCTGGAAAGAGGAAAAGGGCCTGATAATTGCACCTCGGGCACCAAGAGAATTCGGAACTTGGAGGCTCAACACAATCGCAAGCGGGACGCTTACGCCACTTTTTAAACCTGTACCCTTCCTATGAATGAGACCGGCAAGCAAAGTGAATGGCTCGTTTCTATGGAACAGAGCGGTTTACGTCTGGATCAGGTGCTTGCGGTCGCCTGGCCGGATCGATCCAGAGCATTCTTTCAGAAGTGCATTTCTGAAGGGACGGTTCTTTTCAACAGTACGCCGGCAAATTCATCGTCCAAGCGGGTAAAGGCAGGCGACCGGATTCTTGTTCACTGGCCAGAGCCCGCCAGCCAGGTGCTTTGTGCCGAAAACATTCCTCTAAATATTCTGCAGGAGGATGAGGACATTCTGGTTCTCAACAAGCCGGCAGGACTGGTTGTTCACCCCGGTAGTGGAAATACCACAGGCACCCTGGTTCAGGGTCTGCTTTTCCATGATGAAGAGGCCTTCAGCGGTATGGATGCCGAAGACCTCCGTCCTGGCATCGTTCACCGCCTGGACAAAGATACCTCCGGCGTACTGGTGGTAGCCAAAACAACGAAGGCCGAGGCGGCTCTGAAAGAAAGTTTCAAGAGCCGGCACACTGAAAAGACGTATCTGGCGGTGGCGATCGGTTCTTTTCAGCATCCCTCTGGTGAAATATCCGGTTCGATCGGTCGCAGCCCTCACAAGCGCCGAAAAATGGCCGTTGTCTCAGATGGCGGCAAACCCGCTCTGACCCGATACCGGATACTTGCGGAAAGTGCCTCCTGCAGCCTGCTGGAAGTACAAATTCTTACCGGCAGGACGCACCAGATCCGGGTGCATCTGGCCAGCATCCACCACCCGATATTAGGCGATTCACTCTATGGCGGACGACCGGCACGGATGCCTTTTCTGCCCCAACGACAACTCCTGCATGCCTGGAAACTGAGTTTTCCACACCCGACAAGCGGCGAAATCATCCGCTGCAAAGCAGCCCCGCCACAGGATTTCCTCGATGCTTTGACCGCTCTTGGATTAAGTGCACCCGGCGCGGGCTGACGCTTTTGTAAGTTTTCAGGGGGCAGTTGTCAGGGGGCAGTTGTAAGTTGTAAGTTGTAAGTTGTAAGTTGTAATAGGAATTTTGTCATGGATTATCTGACCATTCAACCAGACTGGAAAGAGGCTCTCGCCCAAGCCGGACTAACGGATCTAGATGCTCTGCTGGCTTTTTCGGATGGGGAATGTCTTTCCCTGCATTTGCGCGGGAAGACTTTGCGCACTACACTGCCAGGCGGACAAACTGTCTTCATCAAGCAAGACCACTTCACCAAATGGAAAACCATCCTGCGTTTTCTTTTGCGGTTCAAGAAACCGCAGCCAAACACCGAAATCGAGCGGCGCCGTTTAGCGATAGCTGCCCGAGTTGGCATCACCGTTCCGCAAGTCATCGCCTGGGGACAGCGTCGACGATTTGGCCTGCCGCAGCAGGCTGTCATGGTCATGCTGCCAATGAACGGAATCCCTCTTCCGGAGTTTCTGAATCAGGAAAAAGACCTCGAGAAGCGCAAGACAGCCATTACAAAAGCTGAACAAACTCTGCACTTCCTACAGGAAAATTCGCTCGACTGGATCCGGGACTGCAAACCGGAGCATTTCTTCGTTCTGCAGGACGGATCGATCGGGTTGATCGATCTGGAACGATTACATCTGCGCAAAAATCCACTTTCCGCCAAAATCCGTAAAACGCAGTTTGATCGTTTCAGGTCTTTACTGCCCCCCTTGGAGAATATGGAATGACCCAAAGAACGCTTCTTTTTGACCTGGATGGCACCCTAGTTGATTCTCTCCAGGATTTGACGGACGCAGTCAATTATGCCCGAAAACATTTTTCCCTGGCACCGATAAGTGTTGAGCAAACCATGAGTTATATCGGTGACGGACAGCTCAATCTGGTTAAACGAGCTTTTTTCGACGCCGAAGAGGATTTGGATATCCAGCAACCCTTGAAAATTCTGCAGGTCTATTACCAGGAACATCTCCTTGATCGCACAAAGCTGTTTCCTGGAGTCAAAGAAACCCTGCAACGACTCTCGGCAAACTGCAAGCTGGGAGTCGTCACCAACAAACAGCAGAACGCTGCCGAACAGGTCTGTCAAGGACTGAAAATCGCAGAATTGCTGACCTGCATTATCGGCGGAGGCAGAACCCAAAACCTCAAACCCCACCCGGAACCCCTGCTGCTGGCACTGCAACTAACAGGAGGCCAGCCGGATACCACTTGGATGGTGGGAGACCACTATACCGATCTGGCCGCAGCTGCCGCAGCCGGGTGCAAGTCCTGCTTCTGCAACTATGGCTACGGACAAACCCGACAGCAAAAACCGGATTTCCGCATTGA
>JAQVUB010000063.1:4687-9691 GCA_028699735.1 Lentisphaeria bacterium
ATAGAAAGATTTGAAAGAAGGATTATCTTTATAGATCCGCCCGTTCACTAAAATAAGGAATAAGCGATGAAGGAAGCCGAAATTCTGCAATGTCTTTCTGAAACTGGTGCTCTGCTGAAAGGGCATTTTCTGCTTCGCAGTGGTTTGCACAGTGATCAGTATTTCCAGGGAGCTCTGGTGCTTCAGCACACGCTGATTGCCGCAAAACTCTGCGCGGCGCTGGCTGAACCCTGGCAGAATCAGGGAATCGAAACCGTCATTTCGCCGGCCATTGGCGGCATCATTGTCGGTCAGGAAGTCGGAAGGGCACTGGGGGTTAAAGCAATTTTTGCCGAAAAAGACGATAATTCCAACCTGCTTCTGCGCCGCGGATTTATCTTGAAGCCCGGTGAAAAAGTCCTGGTAGCTGAAGATGTTGTCACCAAAGGCGGACGTGTTCAACAGACGATCGACCTGGTGCGTGCTCACGGGGCAATTCCAGTCGGCGTTGCGACCATGATTGACCGCAGTGCCGGCGGCGTGGATTTCGGCATTCCCTTCCGCAGTCTGCTGCAACTGAATCTGCCCACCTTTGCCCCGGAAAATTGTCCTCTTTGCCAGAAAGGTCTGCCGATTGACAAGCCGGGATCAAAGTAAGCTGGCAACAGTCAAATGGCCTTTTCTGTGCCTTTAACCCTATATTGAGACGAAATGATGTTGGAATGGATTGCCCGCAAAATCTTTGGAAGCCGGAATGCCCGGGTTCTGAAAAAAATGCTGCCTTTGGTTGACAAAACCAATGAGTTCTATGCTTCCTATCAGAATTTAAGTGATGAGCAGCTTAAGGCCAAAACCCCGGAATTCAGGGCGCGGCTGCAGCAGGGCGAAACGACCGATGACCTGATGTGCGAGGCCTTTGCTGTTGTCAAGGATGCCTGCCGCCGCCTCAAAGAAAGCAGCAATCCGGTGGAAAACACGGTTCTGGTCACCGGCCATCCGTTGCGCTGGGATATGATCCCCTTCGATGTGCAGCTGCTTGGAGCCATCGCACTGCACCAGGGCAATATTGCCGAAATGGCCACTGGTGAAGGAAAAACTCTGGTGGCGACCATGCCCTTGTATTTGAATGCCCTGACCGGGCGCAATGTTCAGCTGGTCACGGTCAATGATTATCTGGCCCGGCGCGACTCCGAATGGATGGGACATGTCCTCAAATGGCTCGGACTCTCCGTCGGCTGTATTCAGAACAGCATGCCTCCGGCGCAGCGCAGAGAGCAGTATGCCTGCGATGTCACTTACGGAACCAACAGCGAATTCGGCTTCGATTACCTCCGCGATATGGGTATGGCGACCAGCCGCGAAGATCTCGTTCAGAGAGATTATTTCTACGCCATCGTCGACGAAATTGACAGCATTCTGATTGATGAGGCTAGGACACCGCTGATCATTGCCGGCCCGGCCAAAGTTTCCACCCATATGTTTGACAAGGTCAAGCCGATCGTTGCGGAATTGTATCACCGGCAGTATCAGCTGATGGCCAACCTGCTGCAGGAGGCCAAAACAACCCTGGCAGACCCCAGTGCCACCCCGGAGGCAATCGACGAAGCCTATCTGAAAATTGCCAAAGTCCAGCTGGGCATGCCCAAACACAAACAGCTGATGCGTGTCATGGAAGACCCATCCATCCGCAAAGCACTCGATCGTAAAGACATCGAATTGCATGACGACAACAACCGCGGCTACCTGCAACGGGTCAAGGAAAGCCTGTTTTTCGGCATCAGTGAACGCAACAGCGAGGCGGATCTCAGTGAAAAGGGCCGGCAGTTCCTGCGCCCGGGCGATCCGGATGCTTTCGTCATTCCTGATCTGCCTACCATCTTCAGCGAAATTGACAGCGATCAGAGCCTCGATGAAGCGGCCAAGCTGGAAAAACGCAAACAGGCTCAGATGGAATATGATCAGAAATCTGAAATCATTCATAACATTTCCCAGCTGCTGAGAGCCTACTGCCTGTTTGAGAAGGATGTGCATTACGTCGTTCAGGACAACAAAGTCATTATTGTCGATGAATTCACCGGACGTCCGCAGCCCGGGAGGCGCTTCAGTGAAGGGTTGCATCAGGCTCTCGAGGCCAAGGAAGGAGTCCAGATTGAACGGGAAACGCAAACTCTGGCTTCCATCACCATCCAGAATTATTTCCGCATGTATGACAAGCTGGCCGGCATGACTGGTACCGCAGAAACCGAAGCAACCGAATTCAAATCCATCTATAAGCTGGATGTTGTGGTTATTCCAACCAACCGGCCCTGCCTGCGTATTGACAGCAATGACCGTGTCTACAAAACCCAGCGGGAAAAATATGCCGCCCTGATCGAAGAAATCATCGAATGCAACAAGCGCGGTCAGCCGGTGCTGGTGGGTACGATTTCGGTCGAGGTGTCCGAGTTGCTCAGCCGGCTTCTGCAGCGTCGCGGAATTATCCACAACGTGTTGAATGCCAAGCATCATCAAAGCGAGGCCGAAATCGTGGCCAGAGCCGGCCAATTTGGAGCGGTGACCATTGCCACCAATATGGCCGGGCGCGGTACAGACATCAAGCTGGGACCCGGCGTCAAAGAGGCCGGCGGACTGCATGTCATCGGCAGTGAACGCCATGACGCACGACGCATCGACCGGCAGTTGCGCGGACGTTGCGCACGCCAGGGAGACCCGGGTTCCTCACGCTTCTATGTCTCCCTCGAGGACAACCTGATGCGGCTCTTCGGTTCCGACCGGCTTGCCTCCATCATGGAACGAATGGGACTTGAGGAAGGTGAGGAACTCTCCCACAGCATGCTCAGCCGCACCATTCAGGGTGCCCAGAAGCGCGTCGAACAGCAGCATTTTGCCATTCGCAAACGAACCTTGGAATATGATGATGTAATGAACAAGCAGCGCGGTTCCATCTATGAACTGCGCCGCAACATTCTGATGACCGAAGACACCCGCGAGTTGCTGCTCAATTACATCTATACGGCAGTATCGGAGCGGGTGGAAAATGCCTTCGCCTCACGACCGCGTCATGAAGCCCTGGATCTGACAGCTCTGAAGGACTGGCTGGCTCGCACCATTCCGGTTGGCTTTGCACCGGAGACCTTCACCCGCAACGAAACGACGGAGGCTCTGAGCCAGTCGATTATGAAGCGGATCGAAGAAGCCTATGAGATCAAGGAAAAGATGGAAAGTTCGGAGGCTTTGCGCTGGCTCGAACGCTATGTCATGCTGAATGCGCTTGACAACCTTTATCAGGAGCACCTTTATGCCATGGATTCATTGCGTCAGGGGGTGCAGCTGCGCTCCTACGGGCAGCGCGATCCCCTGGTGGAATACAAACAGGAGGCCTACAACTTGTATGCGGGGCTGATGGACGCCATCAAAGATGAAATCTGTTCGAACATCTTCCGCTTAAGCATGGTCAGCCCCGCACAAATGGAAGCGGCTCGCAGACAGGCCAGTCAGAAAAGCGGACGCATTTCCGAGATTCATGAAAGCGTACAGGCCTTTGGGGGATTGGAAAAAGCTGCATCTCAGGGCAATTCTGCGCCTGCAGTCGCAGTGCCTTTACGGCGGGAACATCCGAAAGTCGGGCGCAATGAGCCCTGTCCCTGCGGCAGTGGCAAAAAATACAAGGCTTGTTGCGGGCGCTGATAAATTCATTTTTGTAATGCGTCAGTTAAACTTGGTAACAGAGGAATTCTTTTTAACAACAAAAAGCACGAACCGACCCGAAAAAAAATCATGGAACATACACTCTTGCAAGCAGTTAACGCCACTATCATGAATTTTTTTCGTATCAGTTCGTGTTTTTCGTGGTTAAAAAGTATCCCTGTCACCCAGCTTTACTGACGCCTTCCCTTTTTTCATGTTGTTCACAGGAGAAATCAATGCAGACTGACATTCTTATCGGAACTTTAGTTCAGGGTACTGAGCATTGTGAAAGTTACATTCGCCAGATCATACCCTATGGCTTTGAGAGTCTGGCCATTACCTTTGGCAGCACCTTCCAGGTCAACCCGGAACAACTCGCTGAAAAAATCATGCCAATGCTGAAGGCACACCAAATCCGCATCGGTGCGATTTCGCTGTACTGCAATCCCCTGACCGATGATGAAAGCGGCGAAAAAGCACGTGCCGAATTCGCCCGCCTGATTGACTGCGCACACTTGTACGAAACCAATATCGTCAGCGGTTTTACTGGACGGGTTCCCGACTGCCCAGTGCCGGAATCCATCCCCAAATTTCGCGAAATCTGGACTCCTCTTGCCGAACGGGCCGGCGAAAAAAATCTTCGCATTGCCTGGGAGAATTGTCCGATGAGTGGCACCTGGACAAAGGGGAGTCACAACATCGCCCACAATCCGACGGCCTGGGAACTGATGTTTGCGGCGGTTCCTCTGCCCAATATCGGTCTGGAATGGGAGCCATGCCACCAGATGGTACAGCTGATTGATCCGATGCCACAGCTGCGGCAGTGGGTCAGCCGTATTTTCCATGTTCACGGCAAAGATGCCACCATCCTCAAAGATGTCATTGCACGCGATGGTATTTGCAGTCCGAAACCCTTCGCTTATCATCGCACACCCGGTTTTGGCGATTGCAACTGGGCCGATATCATTTCTGAACTGCGCCGCGGCAAGTTCACCGGCTCGATTGATATCGAAGGATGGCATGACACGGTCTACGGCGGCAAACTCGAAATGACCGGCCAGGTGCACGGCATGAAATACCTGAAATTCTGCCGCGGCGGAGATTTCGTCCCCTGCCCGGTCTGCGAATAAAGGGGAAAGGGTGCAGGGGACAGGGTGCAGGGTGCAGGCTATTGTCACCCTGCCCCCGCATGTAGTCCGGGCTTTAGCCTGCTCTCTGCCCCCTGCCCCCGCATGTAGTCCGGGCTTTAGCCTGCCCCCGCATGTAGTCCGGGCTTTAGCCTGCCCCCGCATGTAGTCCGGGCTTTAGCCTGCCCCCGCATGTAGTCCGGGCTTTAGC
>JAQVUB010000064.1 GCA_028699735.1 Lentisphaeria bacterium
TATTTTCCGCCCTGGCCGGGGCAGATCAGTGCACGAGAGCGATTCAACCGGCAGATGCATTTCCAAAGTGTCGATCGCTCTTTCAATATGGAATTCGGATACTGGGAAGAAAATTTCCAGCAATGGCCGATTTTTCGCGACAATGGCATCCGGAATAATGCCGAGGCCGATGTGTTTTTTGCGTTTGACCGAATGGAACATATTTCCGGAGAAATTTGGATGCATCCCGGTTTTGAGGAACGAGTTGTTGAACGGCGCGGTGCGATGAATCTGATCGTCAACGCACAAGGATTGCTGGCTGAAGTCCCTGCCGACGGACACAGTACCATCGCTCATTTTCTGCAATCCAGCATTGTTACGCCGGATGACTGGAA
Source organism: Lentisphaeria bacterium (assembly GCA_028699735.1). Classification (GTDB taxonomy): domain Bacteria; phylum Verrucomicrobiota; class Lentisphaeria; order Oligosphaerales; family Oligosphaeraceae; genus JAQVUB01. The sequence continues at coordinate 375 of JAQVUB010000064.1, forward strand.
GCGCTGCCGGGAAGAACGTTTCCGTCGCGATGATCCGGCACGCAAAGTTGATCTGGCAGGCTTGCAGAAGCTGCATCCGGACGATCGTGATTATCCCCTGGGTGTGCATTGCGGGTCGATGATCGGGCGGATTCGTGATATGCTGACCTTCGAGGGGCTGGCTTATGCCTGTTATGATTATCCTGATATGGTCGAGGAAATGGTTGAAACCGCTTGTTTGCTGGTTGAGGATTTTCTTGACCAGGTTCTGCCGGTTTTTCAATTCGATTTCGCGTCAGGTTGGGAAGATATCTGCTTCAATAACGGCCCCATCGTCAGCGTCGATTTTTTCCGGCAAGTCGTCGTTCCACGCTATCAACGCATTCACCGAAAGCTGACTGCGCACGGCATCGATCTGTGGTATACGGATTGTGATGGTGATGTGCGCCCGATTCTGCCATTGTTGCTGGACGGGGGCATCAACTGCCTGTTTCCATTTGAAGTGAGGAGCTGTGCCCATCCGGGGGAACTGCTTGATCAGTATCCCGGGCGGCTTCGCATCATGGGAGGAGTTGATAAAATCCAGCTGGGCAAGGGCCCTGAGGCTATCCGGAAATATCTGGAAACATTGCTTCCTTATGTGGAAAGAGGCGGGTATATCCCGTTTTGTGACCACCGCTGTCCACCCAATGTCACGCCCGAAGATTATCTGTATTACCTGGAGTTGAAAAAACAAATGTTCGGCGGCGGGCTCTGAAATCCAAACCTTCTTAGAAAGAAAAAATCATGATGACCTCACGAGAAATCATCTTCGCCAATCTGAAACAGAATGTTTCTGCCCGGCCTGGACTTAATTTTGACCGTGACCGATGCAATGATCTGGTTGGTGGTGGTCCGGGCTTTCCAAAAGGGTACCAGCCCCGTCGCTGGGTTGAAGGTGCCTATGAGTACTATGACGATATCTGGGGCAATATCTGGCACCGCATGGCTGCGGAAGGAGCCTGCAAAGGCGGCGAAATCTATCGACCCGTGATTGCGGAATGGGAGGATTTTGTCGACTTCAAACTGCCGGTGTATGACCGTTCTGAGGTTGCGGATAACTATCGCAAGGGTTTTGAGCAATTCCCGGACCGCTTTCGTCTGGCCGGTTTGCCTGGCTGGATTTTTGCTCAGGCCCGTTATCTCCGCAAGCTTGACAATTATTTGATGGATATGGTGTTATATCCTGAGGAACTGCACCGCCTGCACAATATGCTGGCGGAGGTTTTTGAGGTTCTCATTCTGGCGGCTGGTGATGCCGGGGCAGACGCCCTGGTCTTCTGTGAGGATATGGGCACTCAGAATGATCTCTTGTTCTCCCCGGAAATGTGGAATGAATTTTTTCGGGAACTGTATACCCGGCTTTTTGCTCTTGCCCATGAACGCGGCATTCATATCTTTATGCATTCCTGCGGGCAGAACCGCAAAATCCTGGAACCATTGCTCCAAGCCGGGGTGGACTGTTTTCAATTTGACCAGCCGGCCATTTACAATTTCACCGATCTGTCAGCCCTGTTGCGAAAATACCAGAGTTGCCTGTGGTCCCCGGTTGATATTCAACAGGTGCTGCCCACCGGAAACCGCCAGAAGATTGAAGCAGAAGTGGAACGCATGGTTGAGGCCTTCCGCGGAATGCTGATCTTCAAAAATTATGGCGACCTGAACGGCATAGGAGTCCGTCAGGAATGGGATGACTGGGCATACAACAAAATTTTGGAAGTGTGCGGTCTGCCGGAGCATGGCTGAGTAATACGTCAGTGAACCTGAGTAACGGGGAAATTCTTTTTTAACCACGAAAAGCACGAACTGACACGAAAAAAAAACATGAGATGTAGGACGCATGGCAAGAAGCCAACGCATTCCCATGATTTTTTTTTCGTGTCAGTTCGTGCTTTTCGTTGTTTAAAAAAAATCCTCTGCTACCCCAATTATACTGACGCATTACCGGATGAAATTGGTTGACGTATGTTTTTCCTGCTGGGGGAAGGGAACTGTCGGGCGGGCGGTGACAATGCATTTGATCAGCCAGGCCATGTTGCGCGCAAGCGTCCGCATTGTTTGCATCCCTTCCAAATCCTGGCGGACTTCCTCCGGCGTAGTACCATGCACCGCATTCCAGTACTGTGAGGATACGACCGGCATGCTGGAAATGGTGAAATATTTATTGATTCGGTCAAAGGCGGCACTGGCACCGCCTCTGCGACAGCTGACGACTGCAGCTGCAGGCTTGTATGCAAACTTCTTGTTTTTGATAAAGAACATACGATCGAGGAATGCGCACAGCGAACCATTGGGAGCGGCGTAATGCACGGGGGTACCGACAATCAGGCCATCGGCTTTCTGAGTCAACTCGACTGCCTTGTTGACCGGGTCATCCTGGAAGACGCAGAGTCCGGTACGCGAACAACTCCCGCAAGCAGTGCAGGGGTAGATGGCCTGGCTGCCAATATGCAACTCCTGGGTGTCAATTCCTTCGAGTTCCAGTTGTTTGGCCACTTCCTGAAGGGCGGTGTGCGTGCAACCGTACTGGTGTGGACTGCCATTGATCAGTAGTACATTCATTGTTTTCTCCCTTGAAAAATTGGTTCATGACTTGATCAGACAGGCGTTGGGCTTTGCAAGCGCTTTTCTGCTGCAAATGCTGCCTTTTGCCGCAACGGTTTCAGCAAAGCGTCTGGCACCTGCAGCCTGCCGTAGCCGCTGCCCAGGTTCAGTTTCGGAAAATGGGTGCCATGGAAGTCACTGCCACCAGTGACCACAAGCTCCATCTCACGGGCGATCTTCAGTGCTTCCACGGTTTGTGCATGCCGGTGCAGAGAATAATAGGCCTCAATGCCATCCAGACCTTGCTCTTTGAGTTCTGCAGCCAGTTCCCGGCAGCGTATATGAGTCATGCTGTCACTGGAGTAGGGATGCGCCCAGATGGCCAGTCCTCCGGCGGCATGGATAACCCGTATGCATTCTTCCGGAGAAGGCACTTGCCGTGAGACATAAGCATCGCAACCCCGCCCGATGATCTTGTCAAAAGCCTGTTTGATCGTCCGGCAGATTTTTTTTCGGATGAGTGCTTGTGCGATATGCGGGCGTCCCAGTACTTCCCCTTCGCAACATTCTTCGATTTCAGCCAGGGAGATAGCAAAGCCCAGCTGATTCATTTTGGCAATAATAGCGCGGTTGCGCTCGTTTCTCCAGCAAAGGATTTGCCGGGTCATTGCCAGTAGTTCCGGGTGATCCGGCTGAATGAGCAGCCCCAGGATGTGAAAAGACTGTTGATGCTGGTTGCGTCCAGCCAGCTCGATGCCGGCAATGCCGTCAAAATTCTGTTCTTTTGCGGTACTGAGGAATTCAGTCAGGCCGCAGGTGGTGTCATGATCGGTAAGTGCAACTGCAGACAAGCGCGCATTTCTGGCCAGGGTGATGAGTTCACTTGGGGAACAAGTGCCGTCGGAGGCGGTACTGTGACAATGCAGATCGATCATTTTTTTTGCTTCAAAGTCAGAATTTGCGATTATAGTATTCAGGGATGTACATTCTGCTGACGGACGAGTTTTCTTTTTCGTGAAAATATCAGCAGGGAATTAAATACATTACAGCCTGAAATGAGAAAATCAACAGTATTGGGAAAAGAAACAGGCAGTCAAGCATTAGGGTAAGTACTACGTCAGTAACTGGGTGACAGTGATATTTTTTAACAACAAAAGACACAAAATGACCCGAAAAAATTGCATGGGAAGTACGACGCATGCTAGCAGTCAACGCCGCTTTCATGCAATTTTTTCGGGTCGTTTCGTGCTTTTCGTTGTTCAACAAGAATTCCTCCGTCACCAGCTTTACTGCCGTATTACCAGTCAAGAAAGGAGCGGCGCAACATGAGACTTCGTATTGATAAGGGGAACAACCCTGGCAAAGTGATTTTACTCACGGATATGATTTTCACCATTGGGCGGGAATTGGACAATCAGTTTGTGATCAATGAAAACGGAGTTTCCCGTCATCATTGCACCATTTCCAGGATCGGCAAAGAGTGGTTTGTTGAAGATTGCAACAGTGTCAACGGGGTTCTGGTCAATGGAGGACGGATCACCAGAGGAACCGCCCTGCAACCCGGCGACCGGATCACTGTTTTTAATCATGAATTTGTTTTCCTGGATGACCTGAATGACAATCCTCCTCCCCGTGTACAGAACGCAGACGTCGTTTCTGGGGAATCTGTTGAGAAGACTCCAGTTCCCTGGGGAAAGCTGCTGTTGCTGGTCGTGATTTTGGCCATGGTTGCCTTTCTGGCGGTCAAAGTTTTTGCCCCGGAAGAGGAAAGTGGGGAGAAGTCTCCTGCGGTGGAAGTTCTGCCGGCGGAGGAGCCTGCAGTGACGCCTGCTGAAAACATTTTGCCTGCTGCTTCTGAATCTTTGCCGCAATCCGGAGCCGTTGCCCCTGAAGCCGGCCATACGCCGCCGCAGGCAGTTGCTTCTGCAGTAACTGTCGCCGGTAGTGTCCTCCAGCCTGCTGCGGAAGAGTCTTCTTCGGAAACACAGCAAAGGCCTGCCTTCAGTGATGTGATCCTGGTTGATAGTGATCCTGCTGGCGCGGAAGTGTATCTGGATGGCGAACTGCAAGCAGGTTTGACGCCGTTGCTGATCCGGCGACTATCCCGGGGACGCCACAGTCTGGAATTGCGCAAAGGCGGTTATGAAAACAGTATGCGCACTATTATGGTACCGGATATACAACCTTCCCGTCCTGTGCTTTTGCGTCAAAAATCAGGCACCCTTCTGCTGCAGAGCAATCCCCCAGGAGCGCATGTGTGGAAGGAGCGGCAATTTCTTGGGGTGACTCCGGTTTTGCTTGAAGATCTGGAAGCTGGCAGCCATGAGTTGACGTTACGTGGGCCGGCCTGTGAGAGCAAAAAGGTGACCGCGGAGGTCAGTTCTGCACGTGGTGAAAAACTGGTGGTTGAGCTGCAAAGCAATCTTGGCCATCTGGAAGTGACAACCCAGCCGGCCAACTGCAAAGTATATCTTCAGGGAAGTTTAATGGGATTTACCAGTGAGCTTCCCGGCCAGAGCAAATCGCGCCCGTTGCTGTTGAAAAACATCATTGCCGGCGAACAGCACATGAAGATCGAACACAGCTCGGGGTTTTCATTGAGCGGACGTATTCAGATCCCCCGAGATCAAACCGTACAAAAAAACATTATTCTTCGGGTGCCGACACATCGTGTGCTGCTGAACAGCGGAGAAAGTTTTTCGGGGATATTATTGGAACAGAATGAGCAGGGGGACGTGGTTCTCGAGGATCTGGGGAGGAAGGCAGAACGATTCCTTAAACCCCAGATCAAAGAATTCCGTCTGCTCAGCGATCCAGAGATACAGGAGGTCATGGCTGCTGCGCGGAAAGCCTCCGGCAAGGATCAGGAGCTTTCAGGAGGACGAGGTGACATGCTCAGTATCAATGATTTGCGCCGTGCTATGCTGAATACGCCGGCGGAGGATTTCAACCGGCTCAATTTGGGAAAGGTCTATAGTCTGGTTGGCCGTCCGACGATGATTCTCCCGGAAAGTAAAGGGATTACTGTGGTCATGTTCACCACCAGCCTCAGGTGCCAGTTCGCTAACCTGAGCAAGGACGAAATCGAAGAAATGAATTCCGATCAGAAAAGTAATGTCTCATTTCAAGGTACCTGCGCTGGAATCGGAAAAGATGGCGTTCTACTGTTGAAAAACTGTGTCCTGCTCAGCGAATTTTAAGGGACAGACACGGACGGGACACGGACGGGACACGGACGGGACACGGACAGGACACGGACGGGACACGGACAGGACACGGACGGGACACGGACGGGACACGGACGTGTCCCGTCTGTGGATGATAGGATTTGCTTTTAGAAACAATAAGGAGAAAGATTTGATGAAGGATTTGTTTATATACAGTCGGGGAGAGCTGCTTTTTCTGGAAACTGGCAATCCGGTGACTCAGATCAGCATTAGCACCCTCGAAGGCGCTGCTGTGGAATATGATGTATTGCGCCAGGGGCGTAATGCAAATGGTCTCTATGTCTTGACCATCGATGCCGCCGGACTGATTCCGTGGTCTCCTGGCAACCCGCAGCTCTATGAATTGCGCTGCAATGATTTCGAAGCAGTGCGATTCGGACATTGTGAACTGGCGACAAACGGCAATGAACAGATTCTGATCAATGGCAAACCCAGTTATCTGCGCGGTTATATCCGGGGCATCATTGCCCATGACCATCCCAATATGACAGGAGTATCCCTCAAAGAAGCCTGTCTGAAAAACATCTCCCAGGCTAAAAAATTCGGTTTTAATCTGGTGCGTTTTCACAGCACCGTGCCCTGTGCGGAATTTGTAGAGGCAGCGGATGAACTGGGGATGCTGATTCATGCCGAAATTGGTTTTTCCTATGAATATGATGCGAATGGGAAAAAACAGAAATTATCGCTGGACAATCAGAATTGGCTTGAGGTCATCAAACGCTACCGCAATCATCCCTCTCTGGCCATTTTCTGCATTGGCAACGAGATGCACAATGCCGGGCATCATCCGGAGGTGAAGCACTTGTACGAGGCAGGCAAGGCTCTTGCACCCAACAAGCTGATCATGGACAATTCCGGATGGGGCGAATATGATCGCAACAGCGCCGACCTGTTTTCGCAGCATATCGCCTATTTTTTCCCCTTCAAAAAGCATGCTGGTATGTTTGCATCCGATCAATGCTGGCGGATCAATGGCTCTGCCTATGACGTTAAACTTGATGAATGTGTAAACGAAGGGGAAGTTTCGGCCACCGTACGCCGTCAGGCAACGCCTCTCAAACCAGTGCTGGCGCATGAAGCAGTGCATTATATTGATATTCCGGACTATGCGGCGCTGAATCGCAAGTTCGATGCCTTCGCTACCCGCGTCGGTGAGGCCTGGCTCGAAGCCAACGACATACAGAAACCACGCTATTTGACCGAAGTGCCGAAGCTGATCGAGCGGAAAAAACTGACTGCACTTTATCCGGATTATATCCAGGCCTCGCGCAAATTCAAGCAGGCGGCTCTCAAGGTGTATTTGGAACGTTTGCGGTTCTCCCGTCTGTGTGGTTTTGAGATGCTTCAGTTTGCCGATTGTCTGAAATACGAAAACAACAACGGAATTGTTGATTTCTTTGACGATGATAAATTCATTTGTGCAGACTGGTTGCGGCAATTCAACGATGACTCCGTGCTGCTGGCGGATATGCCGGAGGAAAACTACTGGTCGGAGCAGATCATTCCGATACGGCTCTATGCCTCGCATTTCGCTGCTGCGAGCAATCCTAGCGGCACGCTCGAAGTGCGTTTGTTCGAGGGCAGCCAAAGCAGCCTGCTGTATCGTGGTGAACATTTTGTGCTGGTTCAGGGATTGCAGAAACTCGCTGAGCTGAATCTGCGCCTGCCTCCTGTCGAATCAGCGTCCTGTTATACGATTGAAGCACGCTTCTGCGGCGATGAATTGAACTTGCGGAATTCATGGGAATTTTGGCGTTATCCCAAGCTTCAGCTGGAAGTACAACCGGTGCTGGAGTTGCGGCATAGCGGTTTTGCCGGCTTTATTCAATCCATGCCAGTGCAGCTGAAGTCCACTGGCGAGCTGCTGGTCACCGATGTGCTGGATCAGCGCCTGCTGGAACAGCTCAATCAGGGCAAAAAGGTCGTCCTTTTCTATCATCGCGATGACCCATGGAATCAATTTTACTGGCCAGGCGCATTGGAACGTTGCAAACCCTGTATTTGGGACCGCGGCAGCAATCTTGGTACTATTTTGCAGAGCAATTGGGTGCAACAAGCCCTCGCCAGCGGAAAATACGGCGATTTGAATCTGTATGCCCTGCTGGAAAATGGCTATAAAATCAATCTGGATGACTTCCCCTGTCTGCCGGATGAGATGGTTTGCGGCGTGGACAAGCCGGTGCGGGACCGGATGAAAGGGCTGATCCACGGCATAAAAGATTTTCTCGAGACCGATACCCTGCGGCGTTTTTCTCATCTCTTTGCTTTGCAGGTCGGCAACGGAACATTGATCGTCTGCACTTTCAATAAAAATTCCTGGCAGGATCCCGCTGCTGCATCCTTCTTTGCCGCCCTGCTGAATCAGGCGCCCAGCCTGAAAGCTCAAGCTACCTTGACAGGAGCAGAGCTGCTGACATACCTGCAAAACGAAACTAGAAAAGGATACCGGAAAGAGGATGTGATGAACCACTTCTGGGAGCTGGACAATAAACCGGTCGAAGATACCCTCTTCTGGGAGGAAACCGGCATTAATCTGGCAAAGTTGAAATAAAGCGCTCTTTTTTTAACAACGAAAAAACACGAAATGGCACGAAAAAAATTCATGGACACAGCGTGAATGATTTTCATGTGCCGGACTTTCCATGAATTTTTTTCGTGCCATTTAGGGCTTTTCGTTGTAAAAAAAGTTCACTGATGTTTCAGCGCTTTCCGCAGGGTTGGTTCGATCTGCTCAGCCATTCGCAAGAAGCCCAGATCATTCGGGTGGCAGCCATCGACCGTGCAGGCATCGCGGTCTTTTTTGCCGAACAACTTTCGCCCATCGACCAAAAAGAGCTTGTCATCGCCATTGGCCAGAGCCTGCCGGTAGGTTTTCTGAATGATTTTCCAGCGCTGTGTGGAGACTTCCGGGTTCAGATCGACATCTGGCTTGCTGACCATGATAATCGGCAGATCCGGCTGTTTTTTACGGATAAACTGATAAAACGGCGCATGGGTCGCCTGCAGATGTTCCAGTGTCGGCGCATTGTGATCATAATCCATGACGAAGGCTGACAGTTTCAGGCTGGCAATAATTTCCGCTGTGGCCAGTTCGCCACGAGCACTGCCGCTGAAGCCAAAATTCAAACATTCAAAATCAAGATGCCTGGAAAGAATCTGACAATAACAGTTCCCCGGCCGTGAGGCGCATCCGCCTTGGGTGATCGATGATCCATAAAACAAAACCGGCGCCGGAATGCTGAATGGAGTCGGCGCCGAAACCTCCGCCCCAGGCAGTAACCCGATTTCCACTTTTTTGACGCCGTTGTAAAGAGGGAAATTGAGGGTGAATTCGAGTTCTGCCGATTCCGGACGATCGAACATCAGGCTTTCGTAGTAATCGGTATTGATTGGTGGGACTGCAGTTTTGATAAACATTTTCTGGCTGCCGGTGCCCAGATAGA
>JAQVUB010000065.1 GCA_028699735.1 Lentisphaeria bacterium
GCAGGGGACTCCCGACACCCTTTTTGGATACCCTATATTGAAGATCGTCTGTGAAAGTGTTCTTACAGTAATGCGTCAGTTAAACTTGGTAACAGAGGAATTCTTTTTAACAACAAAAAGCCCAAACCGACCCGAAAAAATTTCATGGGAAACGGTTTTACTGGAGGAATTCGTTGTTCATCCCATGAAATTTTTTCGGGTCGTTAGTGTCTTTCGTTGTAAAAAAACCGCTGCACTCAGCTTACTGACAGATTACTTCTCATCCATCATCACCAGGGAAGACTGAATAATGTCCTTACTTCGAAGCCTTTTGTTGTTGGCGACTGTATCGATCACTTTGACGCTTTTTGCGGGTGAGCTGATCTTTGATTTTACCACTGGGGAAGTCGGTTTCAACGAGACCTTGCCGGTTGAGAAGCGCGGTGTACGGGTTGCCCGTCCGGAAGAGGGTGCCGAAGGCATTCTGGTATTTTACGATCCATACCAAAAAGGCAAAGCGACCTGGCCCTATGTCGAGGTAGATGCCAGATCCTTGAGCGTAACGGATTGGACAGCATATAAATCAGTTATCATTAAACTCGAAAACCCAGGCCAGCAAATCCCGGATTTCAAGGTGACCATTCGGGATCAGCAGCAAAAGCGGGTCACCGAGACAGTGATTTTGAGTGAAAAGGCAGTCGGGGAATACGCGATTGACCTGACAAAACTGGCAGGAAAAATCGATCTTGCCAACATCCGTAAAATTGATTTTGCCCTGTCCACTCCCGCCGCGGCAATCAGCATCAAGCTGTTAAGCATTGTTTTATCGAAAGAAGCCGTTGCTGTAAAAGCACTCGATCCCAACCGGATGGTTACAAGGGTTTATGATCTGCGTCCGGATCTGCGCAGTGCAAGAACACAGGGACTGATTGTAAATGCTGAAAAAATGGATGACATTCAGGTCAGCAACAGCGCCTGGGTAGAAGGCGAACCGCGCTATCCCTCCCTGACAATCAGCGCAGACCAGAAGGGTTCCCTCCATTTTGGCGACTTGGGCTATATGACTCATTTCTCATATCAGCTTGAAGCGGTGGCCGGAGAGGGTAATTACATGGGACTGCGTTTGCGTGCCGGCGGGAAAAACATGTGGCATGGGCTGGGAGCGATGGGAGCGGGATTCCCGGTCAGCGGCAAACAGCAGGTTTGGAAAACCGGGCTGGATATGGCGGACATGCAGTCGTTTGCTTTTTCCTTAACCAGTTCATTCAATGCCCATACTTTCCGCATTCAAAAATTACAGTTTGAATTTCTTCCGGAAGTCCTTCTGGAGCAGGTAAAAGAGGCATTGACTATGGTTTCGCGGCAAAAGCTCAATCTTTCTGAAAGGGAGGAGCTCACCGGGCTTGAGAAAGCGCTTGAAGCGGCCAGTTTGAAGGTGCAAGGCGAGACTTTCCGCTATCAGGACGCGATTGATTTTAACGCTTGTGTCTCTGATACAAAACAGGCCGCTCTTGAACTGCTGCGCAGGCATAACGCCAGGGTGCTCCCCGGCATGACCGCAAAGCAATATGGCGTCGGGATTGCTGACAGTATGACCTCTGTTTTTCTGCAAGGGCCGGGTTCCGAGCTGTTGCCGGCAACAGCCTATGAACTGGAAATGGCTGGCAATGAATACGAAAGTTTTCAGGTGGTCATTGTCGCAGGGGAAAATCCGCTGGATAACGTGAAAGTGGAAGTGGACCGACCGGTCGATGACCAGGGTAATCAGATCGATGTCCAGGCTGCTCTTGTCGGTCATGTCCGGACGGAACCGCGAAACTATCCGCAGGAATATATCGGATATTATCCGAATTTCATTTTGTCCTACCAGCAAAGCTGCCGTGTGGAAGCGAACGAAACCGTGCCATTCTGGATACGCATCAAGACGCCGCCCGATGCCGTTCCTGGGGTATACAGAACCTTGGTTCGCATCAGCGGTGCTGATCTCAAAACCTATGAGTTCCCGGTGGAAATCAAAGTGTTCAATTTTTCTTTGCCGTCCGGCACGGTTATTCCCCTCGCTTTCCATATTAACGATTGGGCTTTGACGCGTTTTTACAAGGTTCATGAAAACCCTGAAATGAACCGGAAGCTGGCTTATCAATTCATTGATCTGTGCGCAGAATATAAAATCCCGTACAATCAACTGTATTGGGAACAGACAACCGCCGATTATCGCAGGGATTATTTCGAAAAACTGAAATACCTGAATGACAAAGGCCTGCTTGATGGCTTCGCCTGGTGCACCCTGCATTTGACCAGCAAGCCAGGCCAAAGCCGCTTCCAAACCAGTTACTGGATGTCCCCTGATGATCCGGAAATTGACCGCTTTATCGAGAGCGTCAGAGAACATATGGAAAAATGGCTCCCGCTCTGCCGTGAATTCGGAATTGCGGACAAGGGGTATTTTTACGCTTTTGATGAGGGGCCGATGAATGCGGCTACAGCCCGCATTCTGTCTGAATTGAAAAAGAGTTATCCGGATATTCCGGTGCTGTCATGCGGGCGCTTTGGCAGCCCGGATATCCCGGCAGTCCAGCATCTTGACAAGTGGGTTAAGATCGCTCCGCGTTTCATGACCCGCCAGGAACTGGTTGAGGCTAACCGGAAAGCCGGCCGCGAGGTCTGGTGGTATCTGTGTAATTTTCCGCGTCCCCCGGAACCCAGTTTCATGCTGGAAGTCCCTGCGGCCATGCCCAGACTCTTCATGGGCATGATGACACAGAAATACCAGCCGGACGGTTTCCTGTACTGGGCCGTCACCTCCTGGCGATCCCAAAAACATGAAATCATTTCCTATGGGCCGCGAACGAACTGGAACCCGGAAACGGTGCCCGGCGACAGCGAAGAGGGAAATCTTTTCGGGCCAGGACTCGATTATACTATCCTGCCTACTGTGCGCGTGGAGAATTTCCGGGATGGGCTCGAGGATCACTGGTATTATGCACTGCTTGCGCGGGAAATGAAAAACGGCACTTTGCCGATGGAGCCGGAATTGCTGGCGGAAGCCGGGGAGGCCTTGCGGGTACCCGAAAGCATTGTCAGGAGCTCCTCCGAATATACCGTCGATCCGCTGTTGATCCGCGCTCAACGCCGCCGAGTTGCAATCCTCTTGCAGAAACTGCGCAAACGCGGTTCGCAGGGGCATTGACCGGAATATGAGGAAAATATTGCTGAAGGATGAATGCTGGACCCTGGCGCGTTCGGGCGTGTGAGAGGTAACAGGATCACAACGGAGCCGGTTGAGCCACTTTTTAAACCAGCACCCTTTTTGGACACCCTCTATATTGACCCCGTCCAAAAAGCTTTTTTAACAACGAAAAAACACCAAAAGATACGAAAATTTTGTATGAAAGCGGATGTCCAAACCTGATATTTCATCGTCAAAATTTGCTTTTTGATGCCTTTTTTGAAACAGAACACGCAAGTTTCTATCCATGAGACACTTTCTCATTTTTGAGATTTTTTTTAGGGTTTTGCTCTGATGTGATGAAAGCGAACCGCGATGCCGGCGGAGACGCCGAGGAGGGAAAGGACCACATAAGCTTGCACGGACCAAGGGGATCCGGCTATAACTCCTTTTCCGCTTTCCCGTCGCCATCGGAGGCATTAAAACGCCATCGACACACGGGGCAATTTCCCTCCTTGTTGTTGATCGTCGGAGGGAATATGGAGCGCCGGCGTCTCGCCGGCTCCCCTTTCGTGTTGATATCCACATATAGTGCATTGTGCCGCACATCTCTCCCCTGCTTCATACCGGAGACTTCTTCCGCAAAATTGTCGTCACAGGTGGCTTCCGCCCAGCTTCCAGCGATGAGCGTGGCATTGTCTACGTTGGAATCATTCCATTCCTTTTGGATTCATCCATCCTTCTGGGGTAAGGAACTATGTAGAGGGCGTCCAAAAAGGGTTTCTCCATTATCTGTTTGCAGCTTTCGCAGGATCCACTCGACTTTGTTACGGAGAGCACTTGCATAGACAAGCTTTCCCTCGTGCTGGCGGTCAAAGAGGCTATCGAGGAGGAAATCAAGCGGATGCGTTCGCATGTTGGGAATAAGGGCATATTTTAATCCCAGGCAATTGGAAATATCAAATGGAAACGACCACCATGACAGCTCCAATGATCGACAGTTACCTCGACCGTGCGGGTGGCTCCTGGAACTCACCGTCCCTCACGGCGGAATCGCTTGATGCCATGACCGCGCTGTTCGGAGAAATCCGCAAGTTTGCCCCCAATGGGAGAAATGGTGCTCGCGTGCTCTATCTTTGCGCCGAACGCGGCCCGATTGAGGATTTCGGAAACTACGAGGAGATGCTGGAGGATGGCCTGGTGGAAGACCATGCTGACTACGAGGCACAGTGGCAGGAGTTTTATCCTGACGCAGCAAAATGGTACAGGTTGTTAGCCCTGGAAGACAGCGATGGCTTCCAATGCATCTCTGTCGGGCATCGGTTTTCCCTCTCACGCCGTGGCGACACCAGGGGCTGTGAGTACGGCCAGGACATGGTTCCCCTGCTGCACTGGCTGAGCGCGAAGGCAATCGAGTGCGAGGCTGAATTGCGGCAGGGGACATACAACCGCCGGCGGGAGTTTGAAGTCCCCAAGACCTATTGGCGCGGCCTCATTCCAAGGAAGGAATTTTGGGACATCCTGCCAGAGGAAAGGCAGGCGTATCTTGACGAATTCTCAAAACAGGACATGGACGAGTTCCTTGAATGGACGGCGTCCCCGGCTGCCAATGCTGCGCCGAAAGAAGGCATCCGCATGACCTCCGGCCTGTTCTTCCAATGCTGTGCTTGGGGCTATGAGGCCAACCGTTATGACGGCTGCGCTGCTCTCTCCAACCGGGACTTGTACAAAAGGCACGCGGACGGGCGTGATGAGGGACTCTGCAACATTGACGAGGATTCTTTCGAGGCCTTTGACCGCTGGTTTCATGACCGGGAACGCGGCGGCCATCCCTGGGAGGTCTGCAGGGGCGGCAACTCCACGCACGTCTCGCTGTATGTCCAGCAGAATGGAGCAGAGGGCTATTGTCTCCACGTCGAGGGCACTTCTTTCGGACGCTCCGCGGAGGCCATCCGGTTTTTTCTGGCTCTGCGCCGCCATGGCATGCCCGTCGCCATTTCAGACGCATGCGGGCTTGCCGCACGCCTGGCGGAGACGGATGTGATTGGCATTGTCCCAGATGGCGTCATGCCTTTTTACTGCGAGTCTTTGTTCCCGCGAAATGACATCCTGGATTTCATGAATCTCCCGGATGAGAAGAAACAGCAGGCCGAAATCATTGCCAGGACGCAGTGGCTGCCGCTCGAACAGGCGCATCTTGCGATAGCTGGAAAATATTGACTCCGTCCAAAAAGGGAGGATAGACGAGGGACGATTGACCTTATGGACCTTATGGATCTTATGGACCTATGGACGATTGACGATAGACGATAGACGATGGACCTTATGGACCTTATGGACCCTATGGACGTGGACGATGGACTTTCATGGACAGGCTGACGGCTGACAGCTGATAACTTTGGGCTGTGGGCGCCAGCCCATAAGAGTTAAGTTGTTTTTTATCAAATCAAACCGGGCAAGCGGTGGTGTGTTTTGTTGACTAACATCATTTTATGCACAGGCGTGAAGATGCAGACTTGCGTTTACTCATTGATTTGCCTGGGAGAGGCAAGACTATAAGTAGACCCCATCCAAAAAGGTTTTATTACCACGGAACACACGAAAAAACTTGGTGTGGGCTGGCGCCCACAACCCATTTTTTTTACCACGGGTTGGATGCAATTTCTTCAAGCGTTGCTGATACTTTTCGGAGCGATGTTGGAATCAACCCCGAAGGGGCGTGACATACCAGCCCAGGGCAAAGCCCTGGGTTCTGAAAGGGCGTGACATAAAGAACCTCCTTGGAAGAGCTTGCAAGTTTTTTAGGCAGTGTGGCACAGGCAACGGTAAAAGGTACATCTTGGATTGAACAAAACTATGTCGCGCCCTTTCAGGGCTTTTGCCGATGGGGGGTTCCAGACCCAGGGCGTTGCCCTGGGCTGGTATGCCCCTTCGGGGTTAATTCGCAGACAGGTTCCGTCCGTGTCCAGTCCGTGTTCTAAAAACTTTGGTTGTGGGCGCCAGTCCACCCCAAGCCTTTTTGTGATTTTCGGGGTTAAAAAAACCTTTTTGGATGGGGTATACGTAAAGTAAAAAAATGATAACTCGACAGATAATGCCAAAAGGAGTGAGACGATATGTTTGATGAATTACGCATGAAAGATGCCTTGGCATGCTACAAGCAGGGTTTTATTGATAAACAGTGGCCTAATGAAAAATATAAATGGGAAGCAGTAAAGCATTTTCAGGACAATTGGAACATTAATGCGACCGACTTTGCCGATATGCTCACTCGCTCTCTGGAGAAGACTTCCAACCTGCTTGCCTCCAGGAATAATTACCCCGCGACGATGATCCAGGACTTTGCAAGGACCGCTCCTGAAGAAGTGCGGGGTATGTTCATGGACTTGTTTGATGATAGCAAGGACGTTTACGAGCGCATTGATCAATTCAAGACAACCTCAAACTCGCTTCTTGGAAAATACGGAAACGGCGCTAAACAACACTTTCAGACTGAGAACTCCATTACCACCTATTTATGGCTCCGCTTTCCCGATAAATACTACATCTACAAGTGGAGTGAGATTAATACGGTGGCAAACGAACTCGCTTGCGATTATCACTTTAAGCAAGGCGCTTATGCCGATAACATTCGCAATTTTCTGAAACTATACAACGAAATCTGCATGCAGCTTCATAAGGATGAAGAGCTTGTAAGTATTTTTAAATCCCAGCTTACCGGCACATGCTATCCCGATCCGGAACTTCGTACTTTGACCTTTGACTTTGGGTTCTATGTCAGCAGAAATTATGGCAAACAGAAAGAACAGGCTGATGGGGAGTGGTTTCCGTCTGATTACACGCCCGGGCTTTCGGTCGATGAATGGGTTGCGCTCTTGAATGATGAAAGTGTATTCACACCCAGTTCGCTTGAAATTATACGACGGATGAAGGACTACGGTGGACAAGCTACCTGCACCCAACTATCCATGAAGTATGGTGAAAGCGCAAACTTCTATAATAGCGGTTCGACGGCTTTGGCTCGTCGTATAGCCCAAAAGACAAATTGCCCGATAAGGAATGAAAATACCGAAAATGCAAAGTATTGGCCCATTCTTTATGTTGGGAAGCAAGCCACGCAAGAAGAAGACGGCTGCTACCTTTGGAAGCTTCGTGAGGAACTCTCTCAGGCTCTTGATAAATTTTTCCTCGATATAATCCGCGAAGAAAATCCCAGTCCCATGAAGGCGGACATGGCTCCGTATGATAAAAATGCGTTTTTGGATGATGTCTACATGCAAGAAAATCAATATGACATGCTCGTTTGCATTTTGATGCATAAGAAGAACGTCATTCTTCAAGGCGCACCTGGTGTTGGCAAAACTTTTACAGCAAAGCGTCTGGCATATTCGATCATGGGCGAAAAAGATGAAAGCCGCATCGAGTTTGTGCAATTCCACCAGAACTACTCCTATGAAGATTTCATAATGGGGTACAAGCCGGTCGATAACGGCTTTGAGCTGAAATCAGGAATCTTCTACCGTTTTTGCCAAAAAGCCGCGAATCAGCCTGAAAAGGAATTTTTCTTCATTATTGATGAAATCAACCGGGGAAACATGAGCAAGATCTTTGGAGAACTTCTTATGCTTATTGAGAGAGACTATCGCGGATGTCCAGCGACACTGGCGTATAACGGACTGGCTTTTTCAGTGCCGAAGAACCTTTACATGATTGGAATGATGAACACTGCTGATCGCAGTCTTGCGATGATTGACTATGCCCTTCGCAGACGTTTCAGCTTTTTTGAAATGAATCCCGGCTTTGATTCTGAGGGATTCTCCAACTATCGAAAAGCCTTGAACAACGATACCTTGAATGCACTTGTGGTCAAAATAAAGGAACTGAACAAGGAAATTGCAGCCGACCGCTCGCTGGGAAAAGGATTCTGTATTGGACATAGCTATTTTTGCGGCCAGCAAGCCTGCACCGATGAGTGGCTGCGTTCGGTTGTAGATTATGATATTCTGCCAATGCTAAGTGAATATTGGTTTGATGATAGCAGCAAATTCCAGTATTGGGAAAACATTCTGCATGGAGTCTTCCAATGATCAAAGATAAAAGCATATTTATTAAAAACATTTATTATATGCTGTCCTATGCCTTTACCTCACTGACCCAAGCAAATTACGAGGAGGTGGCAACAGAAGAATTTGAAAATATACATAACCTTTTTGCGGCCATTCTGAGTAAAGGAATCGGCCGGCAACTGAAGCAGGGGCTTTACCGCCAGTACAAGAATAAGAAGGAAGATATGGCGATCATGCGCGGCAAGATTGACGTATCCGGAACAATACAGAAGAAGAGTGCCCATCAGCATGTTTTGGTTTGTGAATACGATGAGCTCTCTGAAAACAACATACTCAATCAGATACTAAAAACGACGATTATGATTCTGTTCCGCCACGCCAAGGTCAAACCTGAATATAAAGACGTTTTAAAAAAAGAACTGCTTTTCTTCTCGAACGTAGACACCGTTGATCCGGTATCAATCAAATGGTCCTCCCTTCGCTTTCAGCGCAACAACCAGACATACCGTATGCTCATCAGCCTTTGCCAGCTGTTAATACAGGGAATGCTCCTGACAACCGATTCTGGTGAATACAAACTTGCGTCCTTCCTTGATGAGCAGAGGATGAGCCGTTTGTACGAGAAATTTATCCTGGAATATTACATCAAAGAATATCCGATGCTGGATGCTCGCGCATCACAAATTCCGTGGGGCCTGGACGATGGGATTGAGACCATGCTGCCGGTCATGCAAAGCGATATTATGCTTTCGCATAAAGAAAAAGTGCTTATTATTGACGCAAAGTATTACACGCACACGACACAGGAGCAGTACAACATTCACTCGATTCATTCAAATAACCTCTATCAAATCTTCACTTATGTCAAAAATAAGGATGCTGAGCTAAAGGGTCAGCCGCATGAGGTAGCTGGCATGCTTCTTTATGCCCGGACAGATGAAGCAATACAGCCAGATAACGAGTATCAAATGAGCGGTAACAAAATCAGCGTAAAGACACTTGATCTGAACTGTGAATTCTCAGTTATCGCAGATCAGCTCAAGGGAATTGTCGAGCAACACTTTGATTGCGTATAAATCGGGTGCAGTTCCCAAGTAGGCAGCCCCCGTCCAAAAAGTTTTTTTTAACCACAAAAGGCACGAAAGAACTTGGGGTGGGCTGGCGCCCACAACCTATTTTTTAACAACGAAAAACACAAAAAGACTCGAAATTTTTTAAAGGTTGTTGCGTTGAGGTAAAAGATCGTTTAGGAAAATGTCATGCTCGTACCATCAACCATATGTGGTCACTTCCCTCCTTGTTAACATGTGTCGGAGGGTAAGCGTTCGTTCAGCCCATAATTCAGCGACGCAACCCGGCATTATAGTAAGTCCATGAAATGGAG
>JAQVUB010000066.1 GCA_028699735.1 Lentisphaeria bacterium
AAAAATTATGCTTCCCCTTTCGGGCTGTTTGTCTGTTTGACTGGCAAATTGGAGTTGGAGTATTATCTTATAATGCTTTGCTTTTTAATTTTTGGGCTTCATCCACGTTTTAAGGAGGAATTTTATGAGTCAACAACACACTAAAGTTGAAAAACGGGTTCGTCGCAAACGTTATCTGGAACGGGTACGGGAGCGCATCCAGGAAGCAAAACTGAAAAAGAAAAGATAACTCGACCTGCGGGATTTCTGCAGATCAGTGAAAGTGAGGCCTCGGCAAGATATTCTTGGCGAGGCGTCTTTCTTTCATACGAGAATCGTTTTATTCGCGTCGATTCGATTCATCCGGAATTGACCAGAAAATGTTTTTGAGACCATGAGTGGGTATCAGCCCCTGGGGTTGACAGGCACTCATGGTTTGCAAAGACTTTTCGGCTGATTTCCGGGGCAAGCAACAGAAAAGAAGAAGGAAAGAGAACATGGTAAAAGCCGTAAAGAGTGAGAAGAAAGTGGAGGCAGCAGTTGCCGCATCGAAGACCCCGAAGTATGTGTATTTATTTGGTGGGAAGGATGCCGAAGGGGATGCCAGCATGCGCAATCTCCTTGGCGGCAAGGGAGCAAATCTGGCAGAAATGAGCCGTTTGGGCTTACCGGTACCTGCTGGATTTACCATCAGCACCGAATGCTGCACGGCCTATTTCAAGAATGGCGGCCAGTTCCCCGAAACGCTTTGTGCGGAAGTCAAAGAGGCGCTCGCCAAAGTTGAAAAGATCATGGGGCGCAAATATGGCGACAAGGAGAACCCGCTGCTGGTCAGCTGCCGCTCCGGTGCACGCCAGTCGATGCCCGGCATGATGGACACCGTGTTGAACATTGGCCTGACCTCTTCCACCATTCCCGGTTTGATCAAGAGCACGAAAAATGAGCGTTTTGTCTGGGATTCCTATCGTCGTTTGATTATGATGTATGCCGATGTGGTGATGGAAAAAGCCGAAGGCATTGACCCGGTCGAGGGCAAAGGCATCCGCCGCCTGCTTGACGAACTGCTCGATCAGTACAAATACATCAAAGATTATAAAATGGATACGGATCTGACCGCGACGGATCTGAAAGATCTGGCTTCTGCCTTCAAACGCCGCATCAAAGAAGTCCTCGGAAAAGAATTCCCGGATGACCCAATGGAACAGCTGCTCGGAGGCATCGGCGCCGTTTTTAAAAGCTGGGTCGGTAAAAAAGCGGTCTCTTATCGCCGTATTGAAGGCATTCCGGATGAGTGGGGCACGGCCGTCAATGTTCAGACCATGGTCTTCGGCAACAAGGGGGATACTTCCGCTACTGGTGTCGCTTTTACCCGCAATCCAGCCACCGGACAGAACAAGTTCTTCGGCGAGTGGCTTCTCAACGCACAGGGTGAAGACGTGGTCGCCGGCATCCGTACACCCAGTCCCCTGAACAAGGAGACCAAATCCGAGCAGAATAAACACATGAAGTCCATGCAGGAACTCATGCCGGATACCTATAAGGAACTGGTGGACATCCGCAATATCCTGGAAAAACATTACCACGATATGCAGGATATCGAATTTACCGTCGACGAAGGACGCCTTTTCATGCTGCAGTGCCGCAGCGGAAAGCGCGGCGGCAAAGCTGCCGTCAATATGGCGCTGGATATGCTTGATGAAGGCCTGATCGATGAGGCTACCGCAGTTATGCGGGTACATCCCAACCAGGTGCTCGAATTCCTGCTGCCGATTATTGAGCCAAATATCGAAAGCAAAGCCCACCAGCTGATTAAGGGACTGCCTGCCGGCCCCGGCGCTGCCTGCGGCGAAATTTATTTCACCAATCAGGATGCCGTGCAGGCCGACCGAATGGGCAAAAAGGTGATTCTGGTGCGTGAAGAGACCAATCCCGAGGATGTCGAGGGCATGCGGGTGGCGGACGGAATTTTGACTGCCCGCGGTGGGATGACCAGTCACGCCGCTCTGGTGGCTCGAGGCTGGGGCAAAAGCTGTATTGTCGGTGCTTCCGAAATGCAGGTGGATGCCGCCAACAAGACCCTGCGGATTGGCGATATTGTTCTGCGGGAAGGCGATCAGCTGACGATGAACGGTTCCAAAGGCGTGGCCTATCAGGGTGCATTGTCCCTGGTGGAACCGACTGCCGGTGCGGATTATGCGCGGTTCCTGCGCTTTATGACGATGGTGGATAAACATCGCACGATGGGCGTCCGTGCCAATGCCGACAATCCGACGGATGCCAAAAAGGCGCGCACCTTTGGAGCGGAGGGTATTGGTTTGTTCCGTACGGAGCATATGTTCTACGGGCCTGGTTCAGCGCAGCCCCTGTTTCTGTTGCGCAAGATGATTCTTTGCGTCAACACGCAGGATCGCACCAATGTCCTCAAAGAGCTGTTTCCGGCGATGAAGAAGGATATTAAAGACACGATGACCGTGATGGAGGAATATCCGGTAACGGTGCGTCTGCTGGATCCCCCGCTGCATGAATTTGTGCCGCATTCGCAGCTGGGCCGCAAAGAGCTGTCTTCGGCTCTTGGCATTGCCGAGGATGAAGTTCATAAACGCGTGGATGCATTGGCGGAAAGCAATCCCATGATGGGGCACCGCGGTGTGCGCCTGAGTGTCACCTATCCGGAAGTGACCGAATATCAGGTTCGGGCCATTCTGGAAGCCGCCGCCGAGCTGATTGTCGATGGCAAAAAAGTGATTCCTGAGATTATGGTTCCGGTCACCTGTGATGTCCGTGAGCTGGAATATGTCCGTAAGATCGTCGTGCGTGTGCATGAAGAGATTCAGCGTCGTTTTGATCTGAAGAAATTCGAGTATCGTCTTGGCACCATGATTGAGATCCCGCGTGCGGCTCTGATGGCCGATGAGCTGGCACGGGTTGCCGAATTTTTCTCCTTCGGTACCAATGATCTGACCCAGATGACTTTCGGTTTCAGCCGCGATGACACCGGCAGCTTCATGAACTCCTATCTGGAAAAACGGATGCTGGGTGCCGATCCCTTCCAGACCATCGATCAGGAGGGCGTTGGCGCGCTGATCAAGCTGGCTGCCGCCGGCGGACGTCATACCAATCCGAAAATCAAACTGGGCATCTGCGGCGAGCAGGGCGGCGATTCCGCTTCCGTCGAATTCTGCCACAATGCCGGGTTGACCTATGTCAGCTGTTCCCCGTTCCGGGTGCCGGTCGCCCGCGTGGCTGCCGCCCAGGCCGCCCTCAAAGCCAACCGGACTGCACAGGATAAAGACTAAAACCTGATTGAAACCGAAAAAAGCCCTGGGAAAAACTTCCCCGGGCTTTTTTTGTGCAAAAAAAACGGGCAAATGAATCATGGATTCTCAACTGAAAGCACAAAATGCTTTTCGCTGACCTCACCCCAAGAGGATGTTGCCGCAGAAAGCTCATGGATCAAGGCAATAGGCATATAAAAAATTTCGGGCCTTTTCGTGTCTTTTCGTTGTAAAAAAAAGGTTGGGGGAAGCCGTTCAGGCAGCCACTGCTCCCGCATCCATCAGTACTGGGGATTCTGTTCTTTGCTTTTGCTGCCGTGACACGTATCAATGGTTTCTGGAAGTCTGAATTTTTGATTTGCTGAAACGCGTTCGGAAAGTATGTTTAAAAGGGAGTATTTTTTTCCTTGCAAGGCATGGTGGTTTATAGTCAAGTGTTGGAGTCCCCGGAGACTGTTGTTCATGCACAAGGCGCGTTATTTTGATTTAAAGCGATTTGCCATCCACGACGGGCCTGGCATTCGCACGACGCTTTTTCTGAAGGGCTGTCCCCTTTCCTGCATCTGGTGTCATAATCCGGAGGGCATTTCTGCCGCACCAGAATTGGCGTTTTATCCAATGCGCTGTGCGTTATGCGGGGACTGTGAGCAAATGTGCAGCTGCCACCAGATTACGGATGCGGCACATGTTTTTCACCGGGAAACCTGCCTGGCCTGCGGACGCTGTGAAGAAGTTTGCCTTCACGGAGCACTGGAGCTTTTCGGAAAATTTCTTGACAGCGGTCAGGCGGCGGCATTGCTGCTGGAAGACCGCCGCTTTTACAGGGATGGCGGCGGGATCACTCTTTCCGGTGGCGAACCCCTGATGCAAAGCGAGTTCTGTGCAGAATTGCTTGCTTTGCTGAAAGAGGAAGGGATTCATTGTGCAGTGGATACCTGCGGTGAAGTGCCTTGGAAAGCATTTGAGCGGGTGCTCCCTTTTACAGATCTTTTCCTGTATGATTTCAAAGTGGCCGACAGTGCCTTGCACAAGACTTTTACCGGATGCGGTAACAAACGGATTCTGGCAAATCTTGCGCGGCTTGATCAAACCGGAATCCCTTTCGAAATCCGCATGCCGATGATACCGGCACATAACATGGATATCGAGGAGCTCGAAAAAGCGGCGGTGATTTTGTCGGGCTTGCGACATTTGACTGCTGTGCGCCTGCTGCCGTATCACGCCCAGGCACATTCGAAATATCAGGCTATCGGGCGGACGGATACCCTGCCGCAGGTGCCATCGCCCAATGCGGATGCACTCGAAAACGTGGCAGAATTATTGCGCCGCCGGAAATTGCGGGTGATCAATCCTCTCACAAATGGTCAATAAACAGGAGCCGGTTTTATGCTCACGAAAACTTTCACACAAGACCTCGAATACCTCCGAAAGAAATTCCAGGCGCCGGTTTTTGAGAAAGGCAGCGGCCTGGATTATGAAACGCTGAAAAAACGGGTCTTGGACTCCATATCCGATATGGAGGGGCTGCCGCATCCGGTGATCAAGGCAAAAGCTTTTGAGTTAATCGCTCGAAATGTTCAGATTGAGGTCTCGTCCCATGACTGGTTCCCGTCCTTCGGCTGCTGGAACCGCAAAGACCGCCCAATGGCTGGACTGCTGCGAAAATTCAGCGAAAAAACAGCCGCACTGCTGACAAAAAATGGACTTTGGGAAAATCTGAATACGTCCGGCAGCAGCGCTATCTGGGTTGATTTCGATCATTCCGTGCCGGATTGGGATATGATCCTGAAATTCGGCTTCCCCGGGTTGCGGGAAAATGCCCGTTCCTGGCGTTGCCGGCATGAAGCGGGGGGCGCAATGACGCCAGAGCAGGCTGCCTATTTTGACGGAATCGACATCACCTACGCTGCCATACTCGAACTGCTGGATCGTTTTCACGCGTATGCCCTGCAGCATTCCGCCGGCAAACCCCGCCTGATTGCGGTTGCCGCGGCTTTGAAAGCCCTGCACGATGGCCCCCCGCAGACTTTTTATCAGGTGCTGCTGACCATTTATCTGTTTTTCATGTTCAGTGAACATATCGATTACCTGCAGGTGCGATCGCTTGGCAACCTGGACAACCTGCTGCTGCCCTGGTTTGAACAAGAGCTTGAAAAACAAAGCGCCTCCGAAGCCGAGATGCGTGAACGGCTGGATTATTTTCTGATGCAGTGGGGCGCCATCGACAATTACTGGGGACATCCATTCTATCTGGGCGGCACCGATGAACAGGGCTGCAGCCGGATCAACCGCTTGTCCTTCATCATCCTCGAAGAATTCGAAAAACTCCAGATCACTTCCCCGAAAATCCAGCTCAAAATTGCCCGCAATACCCCGGATGAGTTTCTCGATGCGGCGCTGAAGATGATCCGTCGCAGCAACAGCAGTCTCGTTTTTGTCGGAGAGGAGTCGATTGCCCGGGCGATGACCAGTCTTGGCATGACCGAAGCAGACGCTCGCACCTGCGATATACGGGGCTGTTATGAATTTGCCGCACGGGGACGGCACAACGAGAATGATACCGGCTGTGCTTATCTGAATATGCTCAAGCCGCTGGAACTCGTCTTCAACAATGGCATCGATCCGAAAACAAAACTGCACATCGGCCCCAAAACCGGACTGCCGGAGGAGCTGCAGTCTTTTGATGATTTCTATCGGGCTTACATCCTTCAGCTGTCCCATATCATCGAGGCGGATATCAGCGTCTGCAACGAATTCGAATGCTTTCTCAATCAACTCAATCCGGCCAACGTTTTCTCAGCCGCAGTGCAAAACAGCCTGCTGACTGCCAAAGATGCATTTCACGACGGCTGCTTTTACAACAATACCACCCTGCTGAATGCCGGATTCGCTTCTACAGTCGATGCTTTGTGCGCTGTCCGGGAAATGGTTTATCTCAAAAAAGAGGTGACCCTGGCCGGATTCAAGGAAATCCTGGATGCAAACTGGAGCAATCATGAAAAATTCCGTCTGAAGATCCTGAAAGACTGCCCGCATTATGGCAATGGCAACCCGGTGGCGGATCATTATGCCGGTATGCTGGGACGCTTTCTGTCCACAAAAATCAATGGCCGCCCGAATTCGCGAGGGGGGCTCTGGAAAGCCTCCATTCACTCCGCAAGGCAGTTTATCGAGCTCGGGAAGAAAACGGGTGCCACCCCGGATGGACGTTTCGCCGGCGAGGAGATGTCGAAGAATTCGTCGCCGGTGATGGGAATGGATCGCAGCGGGGTGACAGCTCTGATCCGCTCGGCGGCAGTGCTCGATGCCGGAGATTTCCCGGCGGATCTACCATTGGATGTGATGCTGCACCCCACTGCAGTCGAAGGCGAGGAAGGCTTGACGGCCTGGCGCCGGCTGATCCGCGAGTATCTGCTCAAGGGGCTGGCCATTCATTTCAATGTCTTTACCGCAGAAACCCTGCGCGAAGCGCAGAAAAACCCCGACAAATATGCCGGATTGCAGATACGAGTCTGCGGATGGAATGTACACTTTGTCAAAATGGCACCCGAAGAACAGGAAATGTATATCCGCCGCGCCGAAAATCTGGCACCCTGAAAACCTGGCGTGGACTGGCGCCCATAACCCATGTAAGTTGTAAGTTGTAAGTTGCAAATGGTAAGTTGTAGAGGCGTTTTCATTCTTCTTCTCGCATCGAAAATGCCTCACTTATACAAATTAACTTGTTGCACGACAGTTCTTTCCCGAATTCAAACTCCTCATGGTGAATAGGAATCCGGATGAAATTCAGGAATGAGTATGTTTCTGCATGACTTTCTATGATTCTTCTTGCAAATTCGTTTTTGCAGCACTATTTTTTCACCGTGGTTCAGACAACTCCCCTCCCCACCCAACCGGGGGCTGACCATACCCTCGCGCGCGCGAGGCAGGTTGGGCACCTGGCAAGGTGGTACCAGTCTTTTGGGAACTGCACCCGATCCGACAGATCGGTCTGATCAGTCAGATCGATCATGGACTGGATCGAAGATATCCCCTGCTACTTGCCGCTTGCCACATAGAGGGCGTCCAAAAAGCTTTTTTAACCACGGAATACACGGAATACTTGGAGTGGACTGGCGCCCACAACCTATTTTTAACAACGAAATACACAAAAAGACACGAAGTTTTGTAAAGGTTGTTGCGTTGCAGTCAACACCGTTTCCATGAAATTTTTTCGGGTCGTTTCGTGCTTTTCGTTGTTCAAAAAAACCTTCGTTACCAGCTTTACGTATTATTCAGCAGAACTTGAAATGATCACTGTCTTTAACCAGAAACAATAAGGAAATTCAATGCATCTTCCATGTTTAAATTCACTGCAGTGCGGAAACCTTGATTTTCAACCCTATGCGATAATTGACAATCAAAAAATCGAAGGGATTCAGAGCAGCTTTCAATACAACCTGGAAAAGGGGAATGCGCATTTGATCCTGGGAAAAAAGGCTCTCTTCCGCGATGATCTTTTCTTCACCTTTGAGAACGATCAAATCGTCTGCCGCCGCAAGTTTCAGAATCTTTCCGGAGAAGTCATGAAACTCAACGAATTGGGGATCACTCTCGCGGGAATCACTTTTGGCGGCTCCCCCCGGGATGACTTTTTCTATCATAACGAGAATCCGCGGATTTACGAGGTCATGGCCTTTCCCGTTGACTACAAACGTACTGCCGAGGATGCCAAAGACCGTTCTTTTGATCTTCAGGCCGGCAACCGCTGGGCGGATCCGGGGGTGGTTTGTGATCGGATCGGGCGCAGCCCCTATCAGCCTTTTCCCGCGATCCTGCTGGGAAATTACAAGTCCGTTCACGGCATTGTTCATGGTACACTGAACCAGAGCGTCTTCTTCCACAACTATCTCGTCAGCCATGACGGCGCTACCGTGACAATGGAGACCTTTTCGGGATTTAAAGACAATGCATGGCTGGAGATCGAACCAGGACGTATTCTCACGGACGAATGGTATCTCGGCGCCACGGAGCAGGCGAACCGCATTGAACATATTTTTGACAACTACAGCAAAGTCCTGCGCAAAAAGCTTCCTCCCATGTATGGAGCGACTGCGATCAACCGCGACAACATGGTCTGGGGATCCTGGAACGACGGCCTGTACCGGAAGATCAGCGAACAGCTGATCCTTGAAGAGGCAGATTACCTCAAAAAGAATTTCCCGACCGTTCGCTGGATCCAGGTTGATGACGGGTATGCCAACCGGGACCTGAACAAATCCGCTCACGGGCTGGGTGTCCCCTACGAAGGGGAAGAAGGAGTCGCGTACAAGAAATTCCCGGAAGGACTGCGCTCGTTCACCGATAAAGTCCGTGCCATCGGCCTGCGCCCGGCGATCTGGATCGGGGGATTCTGCCCGAAGGATACAAAAATTTACCAGGAACATCCGGAATGGTTCCTGGACTACAGTTATCGCGTGGGCAGTTCCTCTCCGCTGGATGTGAGTCTTCCCGAGGCTCGCAATTACATGACCTTTGCACTGGATAAACTGATCACCGAATACGGCTTTGAAGCGGTCAAGCACGATTTCTGGAGCTACGCTTTTGAAGACAGTCATGATCTTTATCACAATCATGAGGCATCCGGTTATGAATGGCGCGACTGGTGGCTCAAGGAGCTGCGTAAGCGGATCGCCAGCGACGGCTACTTGCAGACCGGATGCGATATTGTGATGGGCAACCCCTTCCTCGGTGAATTCTTTACCAACTACCGCTATGGCATCGACATCGGCGGCGGCAACTGGGATTATGTCCGAACCAACTATCTCTGGGGAATGGCCTGTTTCGCAACTCATACAGGCGATCTCTTTGTGCCGAACAGCGATTCGGTTGGTCTGTTCCCGGGACTCAATGATACAGAAGCGATGTTCTGCCTCAATTATTGCCTGGTCACCCATACCATGGTGGAGATCGCAGGGCGCCTCAGTCAGAATCCGGATTCGCCCCGGCTTGCCCCGCTCAAAAAGGCGGTTTGCAACCCCAATAACGGGCAGGATGTTTTCTTCGCCGGATGGGATTACCTTGATCCGAAACAGAAATACCCCGCCGTACTCTATTTTAACACGGCGCATTTCTGTCCGGCACAAGAGCAGCCTGGATTGCCGCTCAGAACAGTGGGCCTATTCAATCTCGAGGACGAGGAGCAGACCCTTACCTTCAAGGCCTCTGAAATCGGGCTTGAGGATTCCGGATCCTATGTCCTGACCGATGTCTGGAGCGGAAAAGAGTTTGCTCTGAAGGGGGCGTTCAGCTGTTCGGTTGCAGCACACGGAAGCCGTCTGCTGGC
>JAQVUB010000067.1 GCA_028699735.1 Lentisphaeria bacterium
TTGTTGTCATTGGGTCTGGCTGCCGGAGAGGAAGTGACTCTTGAAGTCAGCGGCCCGGAAGAGGAACTGGTTTGTTCGGATTTAGCGGCTACGTTCACCCGGAAGTTTGATTTTCCGCAATCGTGAGAAGCGGTTTTCCATGCAATGAATGGAGGAGCCCATGCAACAGTTAAAATTGCCTGAACCACTGCTTGGTCAATGGATTTGGTTGCGGGAGCCGGACACCCGTCAGGAAACCCATTTGTTTTTCCGTCGTGATTTTTGTGTCAGTGAGATGCCTGCTTCCAGTGAAATGTGGATTACTGCCCGGACTGGTTTTCACTTGTACATCAATGGTCAGCTCTGTGCCATCGGGCCGACTGCCAACCCGACCGAAAACAGTTATGTTTATTGTGTGGATATCAATTATCTGACCCAGGTCGGCAACAATCACATAGCCGTGCAGGTTTTCAATGCTAATTCCTCCCTGGCCAATTTCCGAAAAAAGCCGGGCGGATTTTGGGCTCAACTGCAGATTGACGGGCAACCCTTTATTTGGACGGATGATGACTGGAAGTGTCTGGTTCCGGACTGTTATGTGGTTCCGGGGATCATCCAGGGGGTGGGTGCGCCCAGTGTCGAGATCATGGATTTCCGGGCCTATCCTCATGATTGGCAACGGATGGACGTCGCCGCGGTGACCCGGGGCGACTTCGGCAAAGGTCGTGAGCGCATTGAAAAAGCGCCGCCGAAGATGGTTTGGTACCGTCCGCAGATTATTGCGCCCACGGAACAGGGAAAGGCTCTTCTCGAAGCAGCACCGAACGCGGATGATATTGTTGAAACATGCACTTGGA
Source organism: Lentisphaeria bacterium (assembly GCA_028699735.1). GTDB lineage: Bacteria > Verrucomicrobiota > Lentisphaeria > Oligosphaerales > Oligosphaeraceae > JAQVUB01. Next base: position 837 of record JAQVUB010000067.1, read on the forward strand.
AGAAAATCGCTTTTGTCGGCGGCTGCCGGCAAATCCGGCAATCTCTCTGGGTGAATTTTCGTTCCCTGACCCGGCAGCATGGTGCCGGTGTTTATGTGGCGGAAACTTTTTTGCATTCGGATTCGGAATGCCGGCAGGACATCTACTGTTTTTGTGATCTGCCCTACCGCATGTATCTCAATGATGAGCTGGTTTCCGAGCAGGCGGTGGAGCCGACCCCTGTCCATACGGCTCCCAAATGTCGCGGTGAGCGTCGTCTTGGTCTGGATGAGTATGCGCCTATTTTTCTTGAGATTACGTTGAACAAGGGTTGGAATCGATTGTTGTGGATTGAGGATTGTGCCAGTCATGGTGCCGGCATGACGTTGGTTTGGCAGGATGCGCCGAACGGTTCCATTATGATTCGCCAGCATCCCGATGAGCATTCCAAGGAAGGCTGGAGCCAGGCAGGCCCATTGAAAACGCCCTTGTCTCTGACGCATCCGATCATCACCGTCGATGGTATGGGCAAGCAGGATTATCTGCTGCCGGAGAATCCCGCATGGGATATGAGCGTGGCATTGACTGCCTATAATTTTGCTTCCCGGAAAATATTGCCGGAGGCAGTGACCGATGCCACACAGATTTTGATGGACAAATACTTTGTGGTGTTTGATTTTGGTCGCACGCTGTATGGGTATCCGCATTTGAGTGTTCAGGGTACTGAGGGAGATACCCTGGAGGTGGTTTGCGGAGAGCACTGTGTTGACGGCGAAGTAATACCGTATGCCGGTGGCAAGCGCAACGCTAGCACTTTGATCTTAAGTGGTGCCAAGGACATCTGGATGTCTGCCACTCCCCGGGGATTTCGCTATATCATGATGATTGGCAGTTCCGTGAAGGGCAAGGTGATTGTTGACAATGTTCAGGCCAAGGTATCCAACCGTGATATCGGCAATCGAGGCAGCTTCAACTGTTCGGATGCGGTTTACAATGAGATCTGGGATACCGGTTCGTTGACTTTGAACAGCACTGTGCGCGGCTGCTATATTGATGCTCCCTGCCGTGACCAGGCGCAATACATCAGCGACGCAATGATTCAGGCCTGGGCAGGCTTCCATCTGTTTGGGGATTTCGAACTGTCCGCTACTGCACTGGACGACTTCGCAAGAACTCAGCTGGAGACCGGCGAACTGAATTCCGTCAGTCCCTCCGGATTGTTCCAGGCGGTGCCGGATTTTTCATTGCTCTGGGTGGTTTGGCTGCATCGGCATATTCAGTATACTGGCAATGAAGCATTTATCCGGCGCATGTTGCCGGTGCTGGAAAAGTTGCTCAATTATTATGACCGTCTGGCCGTGTCTCCAGACGGAGTGCTGGGGGATCTGCGCAATTATCTGGGTACCTATTGTTTCCTCGATCATGATGATCTGGACCGGCAGGGAATCAGCACCGGATTAAACGGAATTTACTGCCGGGCTTTGAGTTGCGCGGCCTGGCTCAGTGATTTTGTCGGACGCACAGATTTGACGGCTCTTTACCGGCGGCGTGCGGCATCGGTATCCAATCAGTTGCGGCGTCTGACCTGGAATCCCGAAAAAGGGCTTTTTGCTGACAGTTTTCATCACGATGGGAGCCTGTCGGAGCAGTATTCCTGGCAGAGCAATGTACTGGCTTTATACGGGGGGATTGCTTTGCCGGAAACCTACGAGGCGATCTGGGGAACTTTTTTCAAGGATTTGCCTCCGTATGAATTGCGGGTTCGCTCTGACTACAACAATCCTTACTTCAAGTATTTTTTGCTGGAGGTAGCGTGTGCTTTAGGGAAGTCACTGTGGGCCTTGAAATTTATCCGTTATTATTGGGGTAAGATGCTGGATGCCGGTGCCGTTACCTGGTGGGAGTTGTTTGATCCGGAGGGTGATGATCAGAATCAGCGTCAGACCAGTAAATGTCAGGGTTATGCTGTTTCCCCGAATGGTTTTCTGATTTCTGAACTGGTCGGCATCCGGCCGGCGGCTCCGGGCATGAGCCGGGTGGTGTTCAATCCCTGTCCGAGAGCCTGTGCCTGGGTCAAGGCACAAATTCCTACTCCGTTCGGCAAACTCAAAGTCGAATGGAAAAAGAATGTGGATCAGGTTTTTGAAGCGAATATCTCGGCCAACTATCCGGTGGAAGTGATTCCTATTTTGGATCCCGAGATGTCTGAAAGCGCGGTGTTCCAGGTCAGTGAAGAAGTTTCCATTATGACCAGCGATGAGGATGAGAATGCCGAGGAAAGCAACACCTGAGAAGCTTTTTTAACAACGAACAACACGAAAAGGCACGAAAAAAATCATGGAAGTGGCGTTGGCTGTTAGCATTCGTCGCCACTTCCATGATTTTTTTCGTGCCTTTTCGTGTTTTTCGTTGTTTAAAAATCTTCGCCGGATTGCAGGCGCAAGATTTCCGTTTTCAGAATATTTTTGGCGAAATCGAGTCTTTGCCGCATCTGCGCATAAACATTTTCCGCCCGTTTTTTGAAGGCGCTGTCGTCGCCGGCATGAAAGCGTTCGATTTCGGCTTCGATTTTTGCAAAGTTGCAATGCTCGACACTTCCTGCGCTTGTCAAGTTGAAAAGTTTCAGGAAGTTGCTGATCTTGGATCCACGGCCGATTCCGATCAGCGGGGTACGGACATTTGCGGCAAGGATCAGCAGATGCAGACGGCTGCTGACGATCACCTCACAACACTGGGCGGCCGCCTGCACATCTGCAGGAAGAGTACTGTTCACCCATTCGATTTTCTGCGGATCGAGGGTTTTGGCAAGCCGCTCCATAAGGGTTCGGTCAGTGATCGGATTCATGGGGATGAAAACAATATGACAGCCCTTGGTTTGCAAACGATGCCATAACTCAATAAGAGATTGCTCGTCCATAAGTTGCCGCTGGGCAGAAATGCAAAAGCCGATTTTGCGAACGCCGGCTATTTTGCGAATGGGAGAAATCTGAGCGGTTTCCTGATAAATTGCACTGTCGGCTGCATAAATCGCGTTGACAAAGCCACTTTTTTGCAAACAATCCAGGCTTTCTTTATCGCGAAGAACTACCAGACGGCAATGTTCAAGCGCGTCTTTGAGCCTGGCATAAATCCGTTTTATGAGCCATCGTTCACCCAGGGCGACAAAGTCGATGCTACGAAAGGTCAAGAAACCAGCCAGTTTCAGCAGTTTTTCTTTTTTACCGGCAATCCGGAAGTGGGCGGGGTTGAACTGCGCATCCATCCCAACCCCCCAGACAAAAGTGGGAACCCCTTTTTTTTGAGCGGCTTTCAGAAGTTTTACGCCGACAGCCGGGTAATCAGAGAGTCCGGTGGCCCCGCACCAGCAATACAAATCGTGTTCTGCAGCGAGTCTGGCAAAACCGGACAGTCTGAGTGCAGGATCGAAGCCATACAGGGGAGCGCATTGTACCTGGAGCCGTTCTGAAGTTGCCGGATCTGCAGTACAGACGGTTATTTCCACAGCGGAAAAAAGTTCACGAAAGATGGAAACCGCAGAAGCCAGAATGGCCTCATCTCCAATGTTGTTGCAGCCTAGCGGGATGCCACCAAGGAGAACTTTCAGTCTATGCTTTTTTACCATAAGCTCTTCCGGGCGTGATCCGGTGGGGTCTTTCTGAATCGGTTCTTTCATATGACAAAATGTAATCTTGATTTCGCTTTTGTCATTTTGAAGGGGAATTTTTTTAAACAACGAAAAGCACGAAACGACCCGAAAAAAAATTCATCGGATGAACAACGCATACCCGCAGTCAAAGCCACTTCCCATGAACGTATTTGAATTTTTTGGTTACCAGTTTTACCTGCACGGCAAGAAATAAAGGCGATTTGGATTGCAGGAATGAAATCATGTGCTACATTACATAGATTACATTTTCATAACAAGCGTCGGGCAGCTTATTTCCGGGTTTTAGTCCGGATGGCTGGGGCAGACAGATAATCGGAGAACAAGGCAATGTACGCAATCATTAAAGCGAGTGGGAAGCAGTATAAAGTCGAGCCGGGCAAGAAGTTTGAGCTGGATCGTGTATCCAGTGAGCCTGGTGAAGTGATCGACTTGACTGAGGTTTTGTTTTATTCCAACGAGGGGCAATCCACGATTGGCGATCCGACGATTTCTGGTGCCTGTGTTAAAGCGGAAGTGGTTGAGCATTTTCGCGGGCCGAAACTGATTGTTTTCAAGATGAAACGCCGTAAACGCAGCCGGGTCAAGAAAGGTCACCGTCAAGAGATGACCCGTTTGAAAGTCACGGAGATTGTGTTGGGCTGAGCTTGGCCGGTCATGGAGCAATTCCGGAAGATCATTGACTGGTTTTAGTGCGACGGCGCGATTCTGGCATGCAGATGCCGGGGACGCGCCGTTTTGTTTTACAATGGCAGTTTTTGAGATGGTTTTGACAATGAATGCATGGGCAATTTTACAGGAGCGCGGGTTTATTCATCAGGCGACAGATGGGGAGGAGATGGAGCGTCGTTTGAAGGAAGGGCCGGCGACTTTTTATGTCGGCTTTGATCCGACTGGAAACAGCCTTCATATCGGGCATTTGCTGCCGGTGATGGCGATGCGCTGGCTGCAGAGTTGCGGACATCGGCCGGTGGCGTTGGTGGGTGGCGGTACAGCTATGATCGGGGATCCTTCCGGCAAAACCGAGGCTCGTCCAATCATCAGTATCGAAGAGATTGACACCAACGTGGACAGTCTGCAGAAACAGCTCGCACGCTTTTTGGATTTCAGCGACGGGAAAGCGCTGATGGTCAACAATGCCGACTGGTTGCGCGGCCTGAAATTCATCGATTTTCTGCGGGATATTGGGAAGCTTTTCAGCGTGAATAAAATGCTGACAGCCGAATCGGTGAAAATCCGCTTGGAGACCGGGCTTTCCTTTTTGGAATTCAGTTATCCGCTGCTGCAGGCTTATGATTTCAGTGTTTTGTTTCGCGATTGCGGCTGTCAGTTTCAGTTTGGCGGCCAGGATCAGTGGGGCAATATTGTGGCCGGTGTCGATTTGACCAGGCGCCTGCATGGGGCTTCGGTGCATGGGGCGACTTTCCCTTTGCTGCTGAAGAGTGACGGTACGAAATTCGGGAAGACAGCCGGTGCTGCGGTCTGGCTGGATGCCCATCGTACGACTCCTTTTGATTACTATCAATTCTGGCGCAATGTGGAGGATGCCGAGGTAGCAAAGCTGCTTGGATTTTTCACCTGCCTGCCGATGTCGGAAGTGCGCGCTCTTGGCAGCCTGGTTGCCCCGCAGATCAATCGTGCCAAAGAGATTCTGGCATATGAGGCGACCAGTCTGGCGCATGGGCATCAGGAAGCCGCCAAAGCCTATCTGGCCGCCGGCGGGGAATTCGGCTTTGCGGATCCGGAGGGGCTGATTCCGACCAGCAGCCGACTTGCGGAAGTCAAGCCGGAATCGGGTACGGAGAGCATTCCTTCGCTGCTGTTGAGCTTGGAGGAGCTTGCTGATGGGCTGGGGATTTTGAATCTGCTGGTGAAAGCGGGTTTGAGTTCGTCCAACAGTGAAGCTCGCCGGCTGATCAAAGGTGGCGGCTGTTATATGGATGATCTGCGTATCAGTGATGAGCGACAGGTGGTCGTCAAGGAAGATTTTAAAGAGGGTGTTTTGACTTTAAGGGCGGGGAAAAAAGCGCGCAAACGGATCCTTCTGCAAAGCTGATGGTAATGCGTCAGTTAAACTTGGTAACAGAGGAATTCTTTTTAACAACAAAAAGCACGAACCGACGCGAAAAAATTTCATGGGAAACGGTTTTTACTGGGGAAATTCGTTGTTCATCCCATGAAATTTTTTCGGGTCGTTAGTGTCTTTCGTTGTAAAAAAATACTGCTGCACTCAGCTTCACTGACAGATTACAGCTGATGCAAGATTAAACAGGGTTGATGCCTGATATTGAAGTAAAAACGAAAGGGTGGACATGTCCTGCAAGATTGATTCCAGAGCGGCGGTAGCGGAGGGTGTGAAAATTGGTCAGGATGTTGAAATCGGGCCCTTTGCGGTCATTGATTCCAACGTTGAAATTGGCGACGGCTGCAAAATCGGCCCGCATGTTTTTCTGACCGGAAATACCCGTATTGGCAAGGGGACGGTGATTCACACTGGAGCTATTATCGGCGACGAGCCACAGGATATTCATTACAACGGCGAAAAAAGCTTTACGGTTATTGGGGAGGGGTGTACGATCCGGGAGTATGTGACGATCCACCGCGGCACAGAAGAGGACAGTTATACCCGGGTAGGGGATCATGTGATGCTGATGGCCTTTTCTCATCTCGGCCACAACTGCCAGATCGGGGATCAGGTTATTGTGGCTAATGCGACGCTGCTGGCAGGGCGGGTCGAGGTCGAACGCAACGCTTTTATCAGTGCCGGTTGCATGGTGCATCAGTTTGCCCGGGTTGGACGTCTGGCGATGATCGGCGGTGGTAACACCATCACCCAGGATGTCCCGCCGTTCTGTATGCTGCAGGATAAAGGCATCCAGGGCGTCAATGCGATTGGACTGCGCCGGGCTGATTGGAGCGCAGAGGCTCGCGATGCCATTCGCGATGCGGTCAAAATCTATTTTTTCGAGGGGCTGAACCGGATCAATGCGCTGGAAAAAATCCGTGCAGAAGTCAAACTCCTGCCGGAAATTCAGGAATTTATTACTTTTATTGAAAACACGAAGCGTGGCATTGAGCAGGGACGTCCTCTGAAAAACAATCATTCTGCGGGGAGTCCGGCAGAAGGGGAAAAACCTCAAGCCTGATAAGGCAGTTCCTGCAGATTGCGGTCCATCGTGCGGTAATTGATGGCTTCAGAGAGGAAGTCCGGTGTGAGTTCATCGGCTTCTTCGAGATCGGCAATGGTTCGTGCGATGCGCAGTATTCGGTCATATGAGCGTGCATTGAGGCGGAGCTGGGCGATGGAATTCTGCAGGAAGCACAGGCATTGCTGGTTCAGCGGGCAGAAGTAGTCAAGATATTTGCCGTACATGCTCGAATTGTCGAGAATTCCGGTATTCGCGAAGCGTTTCAGCTGCCTGTCGCGGGCTCTTCCGACTTTATTGCGCAGGCTTTCCGAACTTTCCCCATTGCGTTTTCCGGTCAGCACAGCATGGCTGACCGGTGGCACGTCGATGTGCAGGTCGATGCGATCCAGCAAAGGACCTGAGATGCGGTTCCGGTAGTTCTGGATTTGCATGGTTGTGCAGCTGCAGCGTCGGGTATGAGAGCCGTAGAATCCGCAGGGGCACGGATTCATTGCCGCCACCAGCATGATTCTGGCCGGGAAGGTAAAACTGCCGGCTGCTCTTGCCAGGGTGACTTCTCCGCTCTCGAGCGGTTGTCTCAGCACTTCCAGGACATTTCGGCGGTATTCGGGCAGTTCGTCGAGGAAGAGGACTCCGCGGTGTGCCAAGCTGATTTCCCCGGGACGGGGAATATTCTTCCCTCCTCCGAGCAGCCCGGCATCACTGACCGTATGATGCGGTGAGCGGAACGGGCGGTTGACAATCAGGCTTTGGTGCGAATTGAGAATGCCGGCAATGCTGTAGATTTTGCTGACTTCCAGTGCTTCTTCGAGGGTGAGTTTTGGCAGAATTCCTGGAATGCGGTTGGCGATCAGGGATTTACCGACGCCGGGTTCTCCGATCATCAGCAGATTATGGTTTCCCGCGGCGGCAATGAGCAGTGCTCGTTTGGCGCTTTCCTGGCCTTTGACATCCATGAAATCCAGGGCAATTTTCTGGTTTTGCGCGAAGAGTTCATTGAGGTCGATCGTGGTCGGGATAAGTCCGCGGTGTTCTTTGAAGAAAAGAATGGCCTCGAGCAGATGGCGTACGCCATAGACGGTGATTCCTTCGACGGCGGCGGCTTCGCGGGCATTTTCGTAAGGGAGCAATATACGGGTCATGCCGATTTTGCGGGCATGCATGGCCATTGGCAGTACGCCTGGGATGGCACGCACTTCACCATTGAGCCCAAGTTCACCAACAATCATCGTTCCGTCCAGTTCCTCGCGTTTATACACGTTGATGGTTGCCAGCAGGCAAAGGGCGATGGGCAGGTCAAAGGCGGAACCGCTTTTGCGCAGGTCTGCCGGTGCGAGATTGATCGTCGTGCGCCCACGCGGCATGCGGTAATCCGAAAGGGTCAGAGCCGACCAGATTCGATCACGGCTTTCCCGGATGGCTGCATCCGGCAGCCCGATGATCGAGACAATATAGTCTTTCTCCTGATTGTCACAGGGCGTGTTATTGACTTCGATTTCAACCGTATTGACATCCACTCCCTGGATGGAAGCGCTCAAGGTTTTGCACATCATGGCACTGGTCTCCCGAATAGCTGGCTGAAAAAAGATAAACTACTATAAACCGGGCAAGCACTTGTGGCCTGCAAAGTCATAAAAGTCATAAACATTCCACATCAATCATCCCAAAGCACAGAAATTCCCAGTTTTTTTTTAACAACGAAAAGACACGAAAAGACTTGGGGTGGACTGGCGTCCACAACCAAAGTTTTAGAACAAGGACGGGACACGGACGGAACCAGTCCCCGAATTAACCCCGAAGGGGCGTGACATACCAGCCCAGGGCAAGCAAGGCCGTTAGGCCGCAGCGACGCCCTGGGTTAGGATCAGCCAAAAACCAAAAGCCCTGAAAGGGCGTGACATAACGA
>JAQVUB010000068.1 GCA_028699735.1 Lentisphaeria bacterium
CAGTATCCGTAGGTCATGTGAATACCGTCATCTTCCCGGACGGGCTCACTGGGTTCCAGACGCAACTTGTTGCGATAGCCATAGAGTACCGGCGCCGCAAAGCTGGAATCAAGGGGGGGAAGGGATTGGAAGCCGCCGATGCGCTGCAACAGATCCAGAAGCTGTTTCTGCTTGGCAGCAAATTCTGCGGAGTATTGCAAATGCTGATATGAACAGCCTCCACAACGCCCAAAGTGCCGGCAGGGTGGCTCGATGCGATCCGGCCCGGCAACCAGAATTTGCGTGATACGACCGCGCAAATACGACTTTTTACATTCGGTGATTTCAACTTCGAGCACATCACCGAGCGCTGCGAAGGGGACGAAGACCACTGGACCCTCTTCGAGTCTGGCTACTCCATCGCCTCCAAAGGCAAGATCGCTGATCGTGACATTAATCAATTGTCCTGGTTCAGGCATAATGATCCCTTAGATTTTTTGAAACAACGAAAAACACGAATGACACGAAGAAAATTCATGGAACTGGCTAATGGTTTGCATACGTCGCTTTTCCATGAATTTTCTTCGTGTCTTTTCGTGTTTTTCGTTGTTTAAATTTTAGTTCAACGGTATTATTGCTGTTTGCGGATGGATTCCTGATGAATACGGTTGAAGATATCTTCCAGAAATTGCTCGGAAAGTCCACGTTCCCTGGCAAAATCACGCACCCGGTTGAGCACATGATCCCAGCGGGCAGGCTGAACCACCGGAAGTTCCTTCGTTTTTTTCAGTAGACCGACTTGTTGAACCAGCTCCATACGGGCAGCCAGATTCTCCAGCAATTTCTGGTCAATATGGTCAATTTTCTGGCGTAATCTTCCCAGCTCATTGCGGTCAGTGTCCGCCGCAAAATCCGGGTTTTTGAGGATCAGGCGATCGAGCAGGTCTTCGAGTGCGATGGGGGTTAGCTGCTGTTGCGCGTCACTGAGCGCTTTTCCTGGATTGAAGTGCGTTTCAATCATCAGGCCATGGAAGTTTAAATCCAGAGCTTGCTGGCAGATGTCAAAGATCATGCTGGCATTGCCGGCGATATGACTGGGATCACAGAGATACGGGAGATCCGGGAAAATCTGCCGGAATTTGAGCACCATATCCCATTCGGGTTCATAGCGCCATTTGCTCGGATGACGGTTGACAAAGCCCCGCAGAATCACCCCTAGTTTTTTGATGCCCCGGTTGCGCAGACGGTCGACTGCTGCCACCCAGGCGCCAAGATCAGGTGTAATCGGATTTTTAATCAGCAGGGGTTTGTCGACACCGCTGAAAGCAGAGGCCAGTTCTTCGACGGCAAAGGGATTAACGGTTGTGCGGGCACCAATCCAGAAGACATCAATATCGGCTTGCAGAGCTTCTTCCAGATGCGCGGGATGATCGATTTCAATGGCAATGGGCAACCCGGTCTCTGCTTTGGCCTCCTGCAACCAGGATAAGGCGATATTACCCATGCCGGCAAAGGTTTCCGGAAGCGTGCGCGGTTTCCAGACACCTGCCCGGAACAAGCTGACCGGCAGATGGCGTATGGCTTGAGCCGTGGCAAGAACCTGCTCCCGGCTTTCAGCACTACAGGGGCCGGCAATCAGAAAGGGGCTTTGGTCAAAGGTTTTCAGTCCCCATTGATGAAGGGTATTAAGTGCAGAAATCATGGCAGTGGCATCTTGGAAAGGGTGAAAAAACAGATCAAAATGAATGGTGCAGAAGACTTTCCAGGTGAATTCGCAGTCCTGTGTGCAGGGGGGTTGAAGGCACCTGCAGGCAGTCCATGCGAATTTTCTTCAGGTCATAAATGCGATGACAGAGAAACGATTTCTGCTCCGGATGTTCTCGAAGATAATCCAGAACAGGTATCTCTTCCACATTCAGTGAACAACCCAGAAGCTCAGCAAGGATCTGATAGTAGGTCACTGACTCCACTACATCCGGCCCGGCACAATGATAAATCTGGCGCGCCGAACAAGGTGAAAAAGGGCAACTCAGTGCCAGATGCGCCAAATCATCGACAAAAATGGGCTGTTGCAGAAATTTCCCTCCCCCGACCAGTCGGAGGGGGTTGCCGGTGCGAATGCGTTCAATAAGATCCGGATCTCGCCCATGTTCAGGCAGGCAGCCAAGACGGGAACCCGGCCCATAGATGTGACAGGGACGCAAAATGCTCCAATGCGCAAAATCTGCGGTCGAGTGGATGAATTCCAGTTCGCAACGCCGTTTGTTAGCGCCATAACTGTTGTCGGTGAGAAAAAAAGTGTTGCTTTCGGGCTGGGGGAACTGTCGTTTTTCAGGGGCAAAGACGAAATCGCTGGAGATAAAGACCAGATGTCGGCAGCGTTTGGCAAACAGAGCCAGATCCTGCCGGGCGTCGGAAGCCTGATATCCGATGCAATCCACAACCAGATCAAACTCATCCTTTGAAGCAGCCAGGGCTGCTTCCAGGGAGCCGGGGATCGTACGGTCGGCGCAGAGCGCCGATACCCCCTGCGGAAGTGGTTTGATGCCACGGGTGACGATCGTTACCTGATGTCCCTGCGCCAGGGCGGTACGAGCAATTGATCCGCTGACAAAACCACTGCCGCCCAGCAGCAATACCCGCAATTTTTCATCCGTGCACCGTTTGGCTCTGCGGGGCTGGTCGGCCACACATAAACCACTGCAAGTCTGCTGCAGGGCAGGGGCAGGCAGACACCGGAGCAAAGGATTGGCATCTTCTTGCAAAATGGCTTTGGAACACATAGAAAACTCCACAATGGAGAGGCCGGTAAACAATTATACAATACATTGTTTTTTCATTCTGTGAAGCTCATTATACCAAAAAGTGCATTTTTATGATAAGCAGGGGAGAAATGGGGCAGTTAAACTGGTAACGGAGTGATTCTTTTTGAACAACGAAAAGCACGAAATGACCCGAAAAAAAATCATGGAAGCAGCGTTGACTGCTAGCATGCTTCGTACTTCCCATGAAATTTTTTCGGGTCGTTAGTGTCTTTCGTTGTAAAAAAATACCGCTGCACTCAGCTTCACTGTCGCATTACCCGGGACGCTTGCGCCACTTTTTAAAATTGTCAGGAAAGCGCTTGCAAATTGGTATCTTGGCGATACCTTGAGGCCTGCACAGCAATTCCCTGATTTGCAAATATAACACGAGAAACCCATGCGTGAAAAACTGATACTGGATACGAATATTTTTTTGTATGATCCACAGGTGATGGAACAATTCAGTGACAGTCTGCTGTTGCTGCCTCTGGAAGTCATTGAAGAGATTGACAAATTCAAGCATGATGCCAGCGAAACCGGGCGCAATGCCCGCAGTTTTGCCCAGATTATCGACCAGCTGCGGGCAAGGGGATCTTTGCGGGATGGAGTCGATGTCGGTCAGAACTGCCTTCTGCAGATTGTTTCCGACCATTATCACATCCATGGCCATTCTCACTGCAACGCGGCAGATGCGGTTTTGCGCCTGGCCTTGCAGCTGAGAGAAAAATGTCAGGACGGCGAGCCGATGCCGGTGATTATCAGTAAAAATGTCAATCTTCGGGTTAAAGCCGATGCGCTGGGACTCTGTGCCCGTGATTATGAGCCGCAGTCGCTTGCGGCTGCTGATCTCATCCGGGGCTGGCAAAGACTGGATTTGTCGGCAGAGGAAATTGCCTTGCTGCAAGGTGGCAGTCCCTTGAATTTTCAGCAAAGAAAGCTGCATCCCAACGAATATGTTTTTGCCCGCATGGCTGGGCAGCCCAAGAATGCGGTTTGCGCCAGGATGGATTTTGAGGGGCGTGAGCTCTGGCCGATCCTGGATACGACAAAAACTCTCTGCGGCATCCGCAGTCTAAACATCGAGCAGACCTTTACAATCAACGCGCTGACCGATGAAAATATCAGCCTGGTTACCCTTTCCGGAAAAGCCGGCACCGGGAAAACCCTGCTGGCCATTGCCGCCGGGTTGCAGCAGATTTTTGCCGATAACCGCTATCAGAGGCTGCTGGTCTTCCGGCCAACTCTTCCAGTCAGTCGCGATCTGGGCTACCTTCCTGGGGATATCAATGAAAAGATGCGACCCTGGATGCAACCCGTTTATGATGCGTTGGAGTTTATCCGCAGTCAGGATAAAAAGACCCCGTCACGGATTTTACCCAACGACATTCTGACCTGTCGTGAAATCAGTGTGGAACCGCTGACGTACATTCGGGGACGCAGCATTCCCAATCAGTTCATCATCATTGATGAGGCACAGAATCTCACACCCCTGGAAATTAAAACTGTGGTTACCCGAGTTGGAGCGGGCAGCAAAATGATTCTGACCGGCGATCCGGATCAGATCGATACCCCCTATCTGGATGCCCGCTCCAACGGCCTGACCTGCCTGATTGAACGCTTCCTGCAAAGCTCCCTGGCTGCTCATATCACTTTGCAAACCGGAGAGCGCAGTGAACTGGCGGAAACCGCCGCATCCCTGCTCTGAACAGATCGCAAAAAAGGGTATTATATCGATAAAAAAAAGCCCCTGACTGAGTTCTGGGAGAGAGAAAGGGAGGGAGGAAGGATAAACGAAACTCAGTCAGAGGCATGCAGTGCCAACCACTGCACAACGTTTTAGACTGCAAAATTTTCCGGCAGTTCCACGTTTTTCCTTTTTTTGCAAAAAAAAATAGTTTGGCTAGAAAAAAAAGCCAGGCCGAACGGGCCTGGCTTGCTGTTTGTGCAGAATCATCTGCGGCGATGATTGTTGCGTCCCTGTGGAGCATGGTTCGGCATCCGCTGGGGCTGCCGGTGATGTCGCGGAGGATTATACCAACGCGGAGCCGGTCGGCAATGATCATATCGAGCCGGACGTGTGTAGTGTATCGTGGGCGCGACATAGATCGGACGGCTGTATACCGGAGTGATCACCGTCGTCGTCTCATAAACCGGAGTTGTATAGGTGACTACCGGCTGAGGCTCAACAAAAATCGTCTGAGTTGGAATCAATGCCCGCAATACAATGTCCGTGATCAGTAACGCACGGTCAATGTCACGAGGCCGGCTGTGATGACCGCCAGCCTGCAAACCGCAGGCCGCAAAAACCAGGATAAGCGCAGCAACATAAACTCTTTGTTTGTTAGTAGTGGTATTCATGGTAACGCTCCTTTCATTCAACCTGCTCCCAAGTCTATTGGCTCACTGACACTCGCCAGTTCGCCTGTCTCTACTAATATAACGGCGCTTTCAAAATTTTATTTCCTACTTTTCAAAAAAATATTTCAAATTTAAATTTTAATTCCGGGAGAAGCCTTTGATCTATCATTTAGAAGCGCTTTTCGGGAGTGTGGAAAAGGGTCTAGGCAGAAAGATATAATGCGTCAAGTAAAGCTGGGAACGGAGGAATTCTTTTCGTTGTAAAAAATATCCTTGTCACCCAGCTGACGCATTACAGATAGATCAGTCGGAATGGTCAGATTTGTTCAAGTATGCGAGGGTGCAGTGCCCAAAAGTAGGTAGAGGCTATCCAGAAAGGGTTCAGGGGTCAGGCTTATAAGGTGGCGTAACCGGCCCGGTTGCGATTTCTGTTAGTACTCCCACGCCCGAACGGTCTCAGGTGCCCGGGGCAGCGACTACCTACTTTTGGGAACTGCACCCGTATGCGATCATTTTATCGGTGGCAACAATTTGCTGGCTATAGTCATTCGGGTTGAGAATGCTGGTCGTTTCCAGGCATTGTTTTAACAGGAGATCGATTGGGATTAAACGTTCCTGCTGGAGGATTTTTTTGAGGTTTGTTCGGGTAGCCGGATCTGGCGGCGCAAAAACGGTGCAGCTGTCCGGAACATTTTCGCTGGAAAGTTTCCATGTGCCGATTTTTTCCGCCAGAGCCATGGTATCATTTTTATCTGCGGTAATCAGGGGGCGGATGATCAGCATGCTGGTCGCAGCGTTGATCACCGTCAGATTTTCTAGGGTCTGACTGGCGACCTGACCCAGGTTATCTCCGGTCACCAGAGCCTGTGCTCTGAGGTAACCTGCGACATATTCTGCAAGACGCAGCATAAAGCGGCGGTAAAGGACGGTGCGAAATCGGCTGAAACAGGCATCTCGGATGGCTTTTTGCGCCGGCAGCAAATTGATGGTCAGCAGTTTGCCCGATGTTTGAAAGTCATTCAGGCGTCGTACCAGAGCGCAGACTTTAGTCAGCGTTGCCGGAGGCGTAAATGGACTGCTGTGGAAGGTCAGAAAATCCATGCAGCAGCCTCGCCGCAACATCTGATAACAGGCCACCGGCGAATCAAAACCACCGGAAAGAAGCCCGAGAACCCGACCCGCACTGCCACTGGGCAGCCCGCCGGGACCCTCAATGCGCTCAAACGAAATAAAGGCCATATTTTTGCGGATTTCCAGCTCAATGACCAGATGGGCATGTTGCAGATCAATCGTCAAATCCGGGAAACGCTGATGCAGACGCGTGGCAAAATGAATTTCCACTTCTTCGCAGCTCATTGGAAAGGACTTGTCACTGCGTCGCGAGTGCATGGCATAGGTCGGCGGCAAAGCGTGGGGGCACTTCTGAAAGGCATGGTAAAGTGCCGGGAAATGGGTGTCGATGACCTGTTCAATCCCGCCAATATCCGGCTTTACGTAAAAACCCGGCGAGACCGAGGCCAGGCCGGCCAGCAATGGAATCTCACGACGCAATAAGGCCAGATCGGCTGCAGTAAATATGGTTTTTGGGGCCTCCGGCAGGATGAAAATGCGTCCACGGTCATTTGAAAAATGCAGATTTCCCAGTGCTGCGAGACGTCGTTGCAGATCTGTTCGCAGACGTTCTTCAAAGATAAAGCGGTTGCGCCCCTTGGTACCGATCTCACTGTATCGGCACAGGATGGCATTGTAAGGGAAAAAAGGTTGCCAGGAATAATCCATAGTAATACGTCAGCTGAATTGATTTTTTACCACAAAATGCACGAAATGAAACGAAAAAAATTCGTGTCTTTTCGTGTTTTTTCGTTGTTAAAAAAGAGTTGTGTTTCCCAGCCGGGAAGTCGACATTACAAAAAAGCCTGGAAGGGCGTGGCCGCTTCCAGGCTGAACAAAAAAAAGGGAATCCAGTTCAGGGCAGGGGATTAATGGCAGGCTTCCTGAATGGCCACTGCCACCGCAACGGTCGCACCAACCATCGGGTTGTTACCCATGCCCAGAAAGCCCATCATTTCCACGTGCGCAGGCACACTGCTGGAACCGGCAAACTGCGCGTCAGAATGCATGCGCCCCATCGTATCGGTCATCCCGTAGGAAGCCGGACCGGCCGCCATATTGTCCGGATGCAGGGTGCGCCCGGTGCCACCACCCGAAGCAACTGAAAAAAACTTTTTGCCTGCTTCGATGCGTTCTTTTTTGTAGGTGCCGGCCACTGGATGCTGGAAACGGGTCGGATTGGTGGAATTGCCGGTGATCGAAACATCGACTTCTTCCTTCCAAAGGATGGCAACCCCCTCGCGGACATCATCTGCACCATAGCAGAGCACTGCAGCACGCGCCCCCTTCGAAAAAGCGGTGCGCTTCGTTTCGCTGACTTTACCGGTGGCATAATCAAACTGAGTTTCCACATGGGTGAAGCCATTGATTCGGCTGATGATGTAGGAGGCGTCTTTACCAAGACCGTTGAGAATGACTTTTAGCGGTGATTTGCGCACTTTGTTGGCCTTGGTGGCGATGCCGATGGCGCCTTCAGCGGCGGCAAAGGATTCGTGTCCGGCCAGAAAACAGAAGCAGCGCGTTTCTTCTTGCAGCAGCATGGCTCCCAGATTACCATGGCCGAGCCCTACCTTGCGGTCATCGGCGACAGAACCGGGAATACAGAAAGCCTGCAGGCCTTCGCCGATCGCTTTCGCGGCATCGGCAGCTTTGGTGGCGCCTTTTTTCAGAGCGATGGCTGCACCAAGGACATAGGCCCATTTGGCGTTTTCAAAACAGATCGGCTGAATTTCAGCACAGAGGTCGTAGGGATCAAAGCCCTTGTCTTTGCAAAGCTGACGGGCTTCTTCCAGATCCTTGATGCCGTATTGCTGACAAACCGCAGTGATCTGTGCGATGCGGCGTTGATAACTTTCGAAAAGTGCCATATCTTGAATCTCCTTATTCGTGACGGGGATCGATGTGTTTCACGGCACCAGCATCTGCGCTGAAGCGTCCGTAGGTACCCAATGCATTCTTGTAGGCCTCGTTGGCGTCAACGCCTTTTTTGATCTGCTCGAGCATGCTGCCGACTTTGACAAATTGATAGCCGATGATTTCGCCATTCTCGTCCAAAGCGACTTTTGAAATATACCCTTCGGCCATTTCCAGATAACGTGGTCCCTTTTCCAGAGTACCGTACATCGTGCCCACTTGGGAACGCAGTCCTTTGCCAAGGTCTTCCAGACCGGAACCAATCGGCAGTCCGCCTTCAGAGAAGGCACTCTGCGAGCGTCCGTAAGTGATCTGCAGGAAAAGTTCGCGCATGGCGGTGTTGATGGCGTCACAAACCAGATCGGTATTCATCGCTTCCAGAACCGTCTTTCCGGGAAGAATTTCGGAAGCCATTGCTGCCGAATGAGTCATTCCCGAGCAGCCTAAAGTCTCAATCAGGGCTTCCTGGATGATCCCGTTCTTGATATTCAGGGTCAGTTTGCAGGCACCCTGTTGCGGAGCACACCAGCCGACTCCATGGGTCAGACCGGAAATGTCTTTGACTTCGCGAACTTTGTCCCAGCGTCCTTCTTGCGGGATCGGTGCCGGCCCATGGCAGCAGCCCTGCTTGACGCAGCACATGTTATCAATTTCGTGAGTGTTCATGAGTGATTGGCATTCCTGTTGATAAAGTGATTTCATACGCCGTACTACCGGCTTCGTAAGCCTATTAATGTAATGCCCGCAACCCGTTTTTCAAATAAAAAAGGCAGGATGGGTGGTTCGGCAGGCAGGGAGGGATGTGCCGCAAGGATGCGTCAGTACAGAACGCCAAAAGGAGTTTGTTGCTGTCCGTAGACCCCGTCCAAAAAGGGAAAGTGGCGTAAGCGGCCCGCTTGCGATGACAAAAACTCGACCCAATCTTAAAATAATCAAGGAATATCATTGAATCATGGGAAAAAACATTCCTCCGCAGTTCAAAATGAAATGTGAAGAGACCATCACAAGCGGGCCGCTTGCGCCACTTTTGCACCCGAACCCTTTTTGGACGCCCTCTACGTATGCGGGGGGAGGCTCATAAAAAAAATGCGCAAATCATTTGACAAACTCCATTGCGAGCATAATTTAATCATAATTGGAATTTTTTGGAATAAAATGGAATTGTTTGGAATGGGTTTTCCAACGGGAGTCGATTTTGGATTTTGGCGGTACAGAGCAATGCACGCTGGATGCCAATGGGCGTTTAAAGCTGTCCCCCAAGGCGATCGCCTGTTTTGAGAAATGTGGCGGTCGTGAGGTGG
>JAQVUB010000069.1 GCA_028699735.1 Lentisphaeria bacterium
CTGCTTCCTCAAAGTTACGAGCTGGATGCATGGGAACTTGTTCCAGATTGCGAGCCATACGTCTCAAGGCTGTTTTTCGTTCCGGATCGGTTGTTTCTTCTGACTTGGCGATGCAGCAGGCCCTGTACTGCTCAACACGCTGTTCCAATCCCTGAATAAAAATCTCCAATCCTGTCAGAAAGTTAAGATGTTCGAGTTTTCCCACAAGTTTTTTTCGGGATTTGTTGATTTCGTCAATATATCCGTGAAGTCCGCTGCTGATGACTTTGGCCAGATCCGGATTGGAATGCTGCCATTCGAAGGTGCAGAGATTTTCCTGAGGTTTTCTGTAATAGTGTGAACATGCTTCACCGAAACTGTTATGGCCGAGACGAGGAAAAAGATCAGCGGGAACGGGAGTGGCATTAAACCGGATGAGACCTGCAAGTTCACTTTCATCATGAATCACTACCGGTTGGGTCAGCATGTAATCGGTTAAACGCTTGGCATTTCGAACCGGTTCCGCAAACCGATCCTCAAAAGGATCACATTTTATTGAAACAGGCTCCGGGAAAATGTCCTGCCGGAAAACTTTTTCTAAAAGACGCTGGATTCTCTGATTCATTTGAAAATTCCGTTTCCTTGGTTGTGAAATCTTCGTTTCCTTGGTTAACGGAAATATTATACTGTTTTTTCAGAATTATGGAATGCATTTTTTTAAAAAAGACATGCTATTTTCTGCCAGATAGAAACAGAGAGCCGTTTCGATATTCTTTTGGCGAAATACCGGATAATCGTTTGAAAAAATGGGAAAAATAGAACTCAGATGAAAAGTTAAGTGCACTGGCTGCCAGTTTGACAGACATATCCGGGGCCAGCAGCATTTGCGCTGCTTTCCGATACAATTCCTGCTGCAGAAATTGTTTCGGCGGCATGCTAAAAACCGCATGAAACGCTCTTGTGAATGAAGATAGCGGCATTTTGAGAATTCCCGCCAGGGTGGATATTTCCGTTGAAGCATCTGCGGAGCTATGAATGTAATCAAGTACATCCTGAAATTTCCGGATATGATCCACCTCAAATGCATACCTTTCAGGCCAGTGCCGATGACAGAAATGGAGTGCGAATTCCTGACATTGGGAGATCATCAGAATCGGATCAGCAATTTTGAAGATTTTTTTTGCCTCGGTCGTTAATTTCGGCGATATTTCCCGAAAACATTGCGTCTGGCCAGAGTAGACATCTACGCCAGGAAACAGTTCGAGTTTGAAGTGAATGGAAAGGTGTTCATTTCGAAGAGTGTGATGATATCGTTGAGGCAAATTGAAAGGACAAAGACTAATCTCATTTAAAACGGGGGACTGCTTTTCTCCTGTCTTCAGATTCAGTATTACGGATGCATTCTCCCCTTCTGAACGTGTGCAAATTCCAATCATGTTGAAGGGGCAAGTATAGTTCCGGACGAATTCAACCGATTCTCTGAAAACGGCTACCATGGAAAAATGTGCCTGATTCATTACTGGAACCGAAATGTAATAGTGCTCTTTTTTCTTCATGGAAAAAATCCTGCGATGACCTATTTATCGTATACAATCTGAAATATAATATCTCAGGCTTTCAGTGTAGAGTATTTCTGAATGCTTCCATAAACGCAAATCTTCAATATTTCGTTTGTCGGGCATTTGGGCTGGAAATCAGGAATTTGAAGCATACGTTAATGCTGGTTATGCAGAAGTTGTTCTTTGTTGCGAGTTATGGAGGCGATCTTGATGGAAAATCGAGTGTTCGACAAGGTATCGGTTGAAAATCTGCGTCGTGATCTTTTTTATTTATGCAGGGATCCTCTGTCGTTCAGGACGGTTTCCTACACGATTCCCTGGCATCAGAAGAATTCGCTCGAAGAAGCGGATGACTTCATTGCCGGTGAGATGCGGAAATATGCTTCCTGCGTTGAGCTGATTCCGAACAAAGTGCAGCCGTTCCGGTGTGACAGCAGCAAGCCGTTGCATCACTGGTATTCCGCTCCGCTGGAATCGGATCCCTGGTATGATGCGCACAATATTGCAGTGACGCTGCCGGGTTCTGAATATCCTGATGAGATCATCCAGCTGGTTTCCCACAAGGATTCGATGAGCTGGATCAATTCCCCGGGGGCGCATGATAATGCGGTGGGTGCAGTTGCAAATATGGAACTGGTGCGGGTATTGTCAACGCTTAGGCTCCAGCGCACGGTGCGGGTGTTGTTCTGCAATGAGGAACACAGTCCCTGGCACAGCAAAACCTATGCCAATGCCGCCAGCCAACGCGGTGACCGGATTGTAGCGGTGATGAATCAGGATTCGCTCTGCGGCAAATCGGACGAGACTTCTGCGTCAGGCATCAAAGCAAATGTATCGGCTTACAGTACGCCGGAAGGCAAGGCGCTTGCGGATTTTATTGTTTCAGAAGCTGCGCGCTATGAGATTCCGATCTGCGCTACTGCGGTTTTCAAGGAACGGGTTAATGATGACGACGGCAGTTTCATCAAGGCGGGTTATCCAGATACGGTTCACAATCTGGGTTCCCTGCCTTACGGTGATTCGCAGTATCATCTTGCCGGTGATATTCCTGAGCGCGTGGATCTCATCAATCTGCAACTCGCGGTGAAACTGATCCTGGCCAGCATCCTGGATATCGATGAACAGGGTGCCTCCGCCTTTCGAAATACGTAATTTTTTTAACCACAAAAAGCACGAAAAGGCACGAAAATTTTTATGTGGAATGTGTCTGTAATGCACAAGGATTTCTAAACAAAAAACTTGCGCATTTCGATCGCTTGCTCATGGGAAGACGAATCCGTCGGGCAGTTTGGTATTGCGCTTGCACCATTCCATCTGGTCTTCACACTGATTGAAGGCTTCGCTGATGGTATCACAGACGCAGGGTGGGCATTGCTCGGTGAAGGGGAGGCAGTGATTGGCGGAATCGAGCAGAGTTAATTTCACCGGCGAGGGAATCCGGTAGGGAGCGATCGTTTTGCGAAGGGCAATTCCTCGACGAACTCCTTCATAGATCCGTTCGCAGGCACGGGAGGGGATCAAGGAGCAGGCCATATACGGCGAAAGGGCTTCTTTGACAACCGCTTTCTCGATACCGGGAATTTTTTCAGCAACTTCGGCCGTGATTTTGTCATCACCACTGATGAAAACGGTTGGAACTCCCTTATCGCCGGCAATGGCGGCCGCCATGGAGGCTTCACTGAGATACAATTTTCCGTCGTTGACTTTCCACAGAGAATGCGGGGTAATCGCACAGGGAGTGCCGCCCATTGCATGCATGCCGACCAGCACCATCGCGTCGGTGGACTCGTCCAGCAGATTCAGCCATTCCGGCCCGCTGAAATTGCGTCCGTGAATGATTCTGCAGCGCGGATCGAGTTCTTCGAAAAAGATATTGTATCCGGAACCATGGCTGTCGTTGATGATCACCTCATCGGCACCGCTGTCAAATGCGGCTTTGACCGCCGCATTGACCTCATTGGTCAAAAGGCGGTACATGCGCTGACGGTGAGCAAAATTTTCGTGCGTGTCACTGCGCCGGTTTTCAAAAAAGCAGAATCCGGCGACTCCTTCGATATCCGTCTGAATGTAAATTTTCATGGTTTTCGTGTCATTTCGGGCTTTTCGTTGTTAAAAAAGAATTTCACTCTTTCCTTAGGCCTGGATCAGTTCGGCGATGTAATTGGTGCAGATTTTATCGATTCCGAGCCGGGTATAATGTTGCCGTCCGGCGGGTTGGTCAAAAGTCCAGATCATGACTTTGATGGCCTGCTGGTGCGCGGCGTAAAGGAGATCCCTGCTGATTCCCCTGTAGGAGCAATGGATCCAGGGGAAGTGGTGTTTCACGGCCTCTGCCAGCAGATGATCTCCCTGTGATCCCAGCAAGGCAAGGGGAATTGTAGCATCGGCCTGCCGCACCTGCAGCAGGGCGTCGAGGTCAAACGAAGAGACGATGTGGCTCGATCCGCGGGGGGCATAGCGTTGTAACAGGGCGGTCAGCTGTTTGGCATCGCGCTGTCCGCCGGCAAATTTTTTGACTTCGACATTGAAGCAGACATTGCTTTCAAGAGTCAGAGCCAGGGTTTCCTCCAGGGTGGGAATCTTTTCTCCGGCGAATGCCGGATTTTTCCAGCTGCCGGCATCGAGTTTTGCAATTTGAGCAGTGGAGAGTTCCGCGACTGCTCCCTGTCCATTGCTGGTGCGGTCAACGGTGGCATCGTGGATGACAATCAGTTCCGAATCGGAGCTCACGTGGACATCCAGCTCGATGGATGTCGCACCCGCTTCGATGGCTTTGCGAAAGGCCAGCAGTGTATTTTCGGGATATCGTCCGCTGTAACCGCGGTGGGCTTCTATAATCGGCTGCATGAACGATCTCCTTAGGATTTTTTAACAACGAACAGACACGAAAAAATACGAAATTTTAAATAGGGTTGATACTCTGACGCATGAGCTTGCATGTCAAATCAGAGGTTACGATCAAGCAAGAAAGACGATGCTCTCCAGGGTACACATATATCATTATCACCTGCAACCCCTTCCGTCAGAGTATCAACTCTATTGAAAATTTCGTGTTTTTTCGTGTTTTTTCGTTGTTAAAAAGGATGGTGTATTAGCGGAAGCCGCCTCGGGATATCTTTCCTCCGAAGGCAGTCTGAGCCTTCATCTTCTGCTGCGGGGGATTTTCGAGGTAGAGAGCATACCACTGTTCGCCGAGAGCGGCATTGCTGAAGCGTTTTGTGCGTCCGTTGACCAGGTGATCCCAGTTCTGCTGCAAAACTTCGCTTTCGCATTTTTTTCGCCCTTCGTCCAGGATGGCTACGGCTTCCGAGATGCGGTTTTCGGCAACCAGAACCCAGGAGTATAAAGCATAGAGCAGGGTGCCCTTTTCGTCTTTGAAACGCCCTGTCCCTTTGTAGAAGGCCTTCTCCAGTTTTTTCACATCCCCTTTTTTGTACATCAGAACCATTTGCATGGCCAGTGTCAGGGGTTCAAGAACCAGAGCTTTGTCCAGCAGCGGGGCGGCTTCCTCAAAATCTTTGATCTGGAAGAGCATTTGTCCTTTGAAGGTGTTGTATTGACGCAGGACCAGCAGGTTCCATTTCTGGATGGGCTTGAGCTCATCGAGCATTTTGATTGCTTCGCGGATGCTGTCGGCCTGTTCTTTTTCAATCTGGGCCTGGAATTTCGGGCCGCTCTGCATTTTATTCTGCAGTGCCAGTATCTTGCGCCGGAGCTGTTCCTGGCTGGAGATGATTTTTCCTTGCACGGCATTGAAAATCATTTCCATGCGCTTACGGATCAGCCAGGTGATGGGGAGGGCGACTGCGATAAAACCGGCAAAGCCGGCCAGGGTAGCCCAGCCCCAGTGACGCCCTTCGAATCCATAATAGACTCCACTCCAGGTCAGAGTCGCCGCTAAAAACGCCAGTATAATCGTCAACACGTTCGAGTACTCCTTAAAATGATGGTCAGAATTTTTTTAACCACGGAAGACACGGAATATTAAAAAAATCCGTGTCTTCCGTGGTTAAAAAAGCTTTTACATACGGTGCCGCGGGCGCCCGTGCCGCCGGGAAAAATCCGATTTTTTGGCGGGTGCGGGTGTACTCTGACAGAAAAAGGGGGTCAGGGTCAGTTCGCCGCGGATGGGATCGGTCGTTTGGATCAGGAAATCCATATTCATTCGTGCCTGGAGGACATCTCCGGTATTATGGTTTTTCCAGAGTTGTTCTTTGCTGTTGAAGCGCCAGTCTTTTTTGGGGAGTTGCCAGGCATTGACGAAGCCGATCAGGCTGTAGTCCGGCAGAAAGACAGTAATTCCTCCTTTGGTGGCGCGGATGATGCTGCCTCGCAGACGCAGCATGGGATTGTCCTCTTTCTGTTTGATCAGGAAGCGCAGTTTCATGCGGTCAGCCGCCGCGTAACTGGCCTGATCGCAATTTTCTTCCAAAGCGCTGCAAACTTGTGCCAGCACAGCGACCTGTTCCGGGCTGCGCAGTTTTTCACGTCGATCGAAGGCGAGCAGCTGTTGATGAATGAGCAAATCCGGATAGCGCCGAATCGGGCTGGTGAAATGGCAGTAATTTTCTTTGCCGAGGCCGAAATGGCCTTCGCAGTTGACCCCGTAGTTGGCTCTGGGAAGCTGTCGCAGAAAAGTCATTTGCAGCAGTTCCTGCAGAGGATGCTGCACCAGGCTGGAGAGAAATTCCACCAGTTTTTTGCGGTTGCGAAATGGGGTGATTTTGCGATTCAGAATCAAGGACACCTGTGCGGCGAAATCCTGCATCGAATCCGCCTCCGGTTCGGCATGGTTGCGAAACAGCCCGGAAATCTTTTTTTTCTGCAATTCCAGCGCGATGCATTGATTGGCGGCAAGCATGAATTCCTCGACAAGGGCATGGGAGGCATTGTGTTCCGTTTTCTGCAGGCCGATGATTCTGGAGGGATGTTCGCTGCACAGCACCCGGATTTCCGGCATCTCCATCGGCAGAAACATTTCCTTCTCCTGACGTTGCCGACGCATCGTTTCAGCCACTTCCTTGAGACGGAGGAGCAGATTCCGGATTTCACCGGGCTGAACCGTTTGATCTCCTTCAAAGACTCGAGTAACATCATCGTAACAGAGACGCCGGTTGACATTGATGGTGGTGTGCGCACGCCGGAAGGAAAGAATTTGCCCGGACTCTTTGGAGATGCGGAGAAAGACTGTATGAGCACAGCGTGGCAGCCCTTCGCGGAGGCTGCACAGGTCATTTGCCAAAGCGGCGGGCAGCATCGGCAGGGTGCGCCCAGGGAGATATGAGGTGAAGCCGCGTTTCAAGGCAGCTTTGTCCAAGGGACTTTGGTGTGGCACATAGCAGGCCACGTCAGCAATGTGAACGGCAATCGTGCATTCATTTTTACCGGGGCCATCGGTGCAGGAGAGCGCGTCATCGTAATCCCGTGCATCGACCGGGTCAATGGTCACGGTCAGCAGTTTTGTGCAGTCCTCACGCGCTACGTCAAGCGGCTGTAATGCGGCAGCCTTCTCTTCGTCACGAAGCGTGTACTTCGGCTGAATATCAAATTCTTTGACGATGGCATTGAGGTCTCCGGTGACCGATCCGCTTGCGGCGATACGGCTGCTGAGCCGGGCGCAAAGGCCGCCATGTTCCGGATGCTCATCGAGCAGGGTGGCTTGAATCCAGTCTCCCTCTTTACTGCTGCTGAGAATTTTGCTGTTATCGTCTTCAATCAGGCTCAGCAGCGGCGGCAATTCTTTGCGCAGGGGGCGGATGGCCCAGCCCTGTCCATGTTGTACCAGGCAGCCAACGATTTCCGCGTGCTTGCGCTCTACCGTATGCAGGATTTCGCCGCTGGGGCCTTTCGGATTATCTGTATCTGTGACCTGCAGTTTGACGAGGTCGCCGGAGATGGAACGCCCGAGCATGCCGGGGGGGATGAAGACATCGGGATTCCCGGTCTGATCACCGGTCAGGGTGACGAAGCCGAAGCCCTGCTTGTTGACCTGCAGCCGGCCCTCCGCCTGGGTTGCTGCGCCAAGGGCTTTAAAGCGTTTTCCATCCACCGTCGTGAGGAGTGAACTGTTCTGCAGTTCCCGGAAGAGCTTCCGAAAACGTTTTTCGTCACAATTTCCAAGCAGGTTCCGGAGAGCAGAACGGGTCATGCCTTCTGGAGGGGCAGCGGCTGCAAGGCGCAGGATATCCTCCTTCATTTTCTGGTCATTTGCCATAATAATTTCTGTTTTCCTCTCCTGTTTTTCCCTGCAATAATGACGTCTCTGTATTAAAATAATGTAAGCCGGCTTTCCCTGATTTCAATACAGGATATCCGGATTATAGTATTATGGTAAACGATGAATTTTTTTGGGTCGTCAGTGTTTTTCGTTATTAAAAAAAAGGGAAAAGGATGGCAACTTTTGCATCAAAATCCGGTTTGCAGATGGCTTTGACAGCCGCAGACAAAGAGGAAGTATTGAAGAAGGCATTGGCTGCGTTTGGGCGGCCCTTGAAGAAGGTTTTGATTATTCCACCGGATATTACACGTTTGAATTCGAACGCTGGATTTCTGACCGATCTGCTGTACAAACTGCTCAGTCCCACTGCTCAGGTTGATATCATCCCGGCCTTGGGTACGCATTTTCCGATGGGTGAGACGGAATTGCGCGCAATGTTCGGCAGGAATATTCCATTGGATCGTTTCAAGGTGCATGACTGGCGCAATGATGTCAGGACGCTTGGGGAGATTCCCGGAAATCTGGTTAAGGAATGGTCTGAGGGGAAAGTCGATTATTCGGTTCAGGTGCAATGCAACAAACTGCTTTTCGCCGGCTATGATCTGATTCTTTCGGTTGGGCAGGTAGTTCCGCACGAAGTCGTCGGCATGGCCAACTATACGAAAAATATTTTGATTGGTGTGGGCGGTTCCGATATGATTAACAAGTCCCATTTTCTGGGAGCTTGTTATGGCATGGAACGGATGATGGGAATCAATGCCACTCCAGTTCGGAAACTGTTGAATTACGGAGTGAAGACCTTTTTGTCGGATCTGCCAATTCTGTATGTGCTCACGGTCATGGCGAAAAATCAGCAATCCGGTGGGATGGATATGAAGGGGCTTTTTGTCGGGGATGATGATGCGGCCTTTGACGAGGCGGTCAAACTCAGTCAGCAGACCAATTTTGATCTTCTCGACAAACCGCTGAAGAAGGTGCTGGTTTATCTGGATCCGGAAGAATTCAAGAGCACCTGGCTGGGCAACAAGTCGGTTTACCGCACGCGCATGGCTATTGCCGATGATGGGGAACTGATCGTTATGGCTCCTGGCCTGAAACAGTTTGGGGAAGACCCGCAAATCGACAAACTGATCCGAAAATACGGTTACAAAGGAACACCCGTCACCCTGAAGGCCGTCGCGGAAAATGATGACCTGCGGCAGAATCTCAGTGCGGCGGCGCATCTGATCCACGGCTCCAGCGAGGGACGCTTTACCATTCGCTACTGCCCGGGAGCTGGAGTGAGCCGTCAGGAAATCGAAGGGGTCGGCTTTGCCTATGGAGATCTTGCCGAAGTCGAGCGGAGATATCAGCCGGAAAAACTCAAAGACGGGGTTAACCGCTTGAGTGACGGCGAAGAAATCTTCTATATCAGCAATCCGGCTCTGGGACTCTGGGCCCTCAAAAAACAATTTGCCTGATCGATTTTTTAACAACGAAAAAACACGAAAAG
>JAQVUB010000070.1:0-4088 GCA_028699735.1 Lentisphaeria bacterium
AGCATGGCAGCCGGAATCCTGCTCCTTCTGATCTTACAGATTCTGCTGATCTGGATTCACTTACGATATCTGCATCTGCATAAAAGCACGCTGGCTATCTTCGATACACTGCCCTTAAGGGTGACCATCATGGATCAGAAAAACCGGGTGGTTTTTCACCGCGTGGAAGAAGATTTGCAGCAGGAATTGGGTGCGCCAGCGACCCTCGATGACTTTAAAGGTATTGATCGCGAACTGATCCAACAGACACTCGAGCAAGTCCGACAAACGGGACTGCCGCAAACCCTCAATTATTCCCTCAACGATAAAAATCGTATTGCACGATTCTCTATGCTGCCGCATAAAATTTTCGGCAGGGATAAAATTCTCTGGATTTCACAGGACTTCACGCAAGTCCTCCAACAGCAAAAACAGCTGGATCTGAGTTATTTACTGCTGAAAAAAGCCTGCAGTCAGGCGAATATGAATTTCTACCGCTATGACCTCAACTCACGAAATGTCGATATCCTTAATTTCGATGCCGGTGAGCAAGGGCCAACCTGCACAGGAAATATCGAGCTCGCTAAAAAAAGCCTGCTCAGGGAAGATTACCTCCGCCTGAAGCAATTCCGTGATGAAATCCTGCAGGGGCAACGGCAGGAATTCTCATGCGACGTACACTTCAATATGGACGGAATCAAAAAATACTGTGTGATTACTGGCAAACTCCTCCAGGAAGACAGTGATCACCCGGGAAAAAAGGAAATTTTTGGGATTATCCAGGATATTACTCCGGTTATTGAGACCCGTCAGAAGTTTGGTGAGATGCAGGCGATATTTCGCAGTCTGCTGGATGGTATTCCGAATATCGCTTACATTCTCGAACTCAAAGAAGGTGAGCTTCTGCTGCAAGCCGCAAATCGAAAATTTGCCCAGTTCATCGGCCGTCCGGAACAGGATTTGACCGGATTCAAATGGATGGATCTGGCAGGGTTCCGGCCAGAACAGGGACAACAGCTCCAGGAACATGCTTTGCAACTGTTCACCTCGGGTCAATCGCAGGAAAAATACCATAACCTGTTTAATGCCCGTGGCGAAATTCATTTCTATCACAACAGTAAAATTATCATTCAACTCAGTCCGGAACGTCGCCTGCTGTTGAATATCGATACCGATCTGACCGATCTGGAAGAATCCAAGCGCACTGCCGAAAAATCTCAGAAACAGATGCAGGAACTGGTTTTTCAGTTGAACAATCAGATTGCCAATGCCAATATCGTCAACCGCTATCTGCAGAACATCACCCTTCCCAATGATTTTGACAAGGCCATTAACAACCTGCTGGAAATTATCGGGAAATATACGCAGGCAGACCGCTGCTATATCTTTGAGATTGCTCCGGATGGCTGGGCCTCCAATACGCATGAATGGGTCAAATCCGGCATCACCCCCGAAATCAGCAACCTCCAGAACGTCAATACGCAGCTTTTTTTCCCAGGCTGGCTGGAAAGAATGTCTCAACACCGGGACGTCATCGTCAGCAATTTGAACAGCCTGGAAAATCCGCTTGCCAGTTTGCCGTCCGCTCCGCGACAGGCCCGTTCACTGCTGGTCAGCGGAATTTGGGAAAATGAACGCTTGGCCGGCTTCATCGGCATCGACTTCATCGCCCAAAAACGAAATTTCAGCGACAGCGACATTGAAACGATGCACAACACCGTCAATCTCTATTTGCTGACCAAGGAACATCATCGGCAAATGAATGACATCACGGAAAACGTCAAACTGCAACACCAGATTGTGGATAACATGACCATTCCGGTGGCTATCATGGATCTGGATTTCAACCTGATCATCGCCAACCCCGCGGCCGGTGGCAATTTCGAAAAATCCCTGGAAGGAAAAAAGTGTTTTCAACATCTTTGCCATTGCAGCGAGCCGCAGGCATGGTGCCCGGCCATGAAAATCCTGGCCGGGGATTCGATCGCTTCCTCAGAATATTTTTCCGATGGGCGATTATTGCAGATCGTGGCACAGCCTTTGTATGACCGCACCGGAAATCTCTATCGCATCCTGGAAACAGCCATGGATATCACCGAGGAACGCAGCCGGCAGAAGAAGCTCGAAGAACAGAGTACGGAGTTGATCGCGCTGAATCAGCAGTTCAAGGAAGCCGCCATGAAAGCCCAGAGTGCCACCCAGGCTAAATCCCTGTTTCTGGCCACCATGAGCCATGAAATCCGCACTCCACTCAATGCCATCATCGGCTTCAGCGAACTGCTCCAGTCCGAAAGCATGAGTTGCACAGAACGCAAAGACTATCTGCAATCCATCAACCTCGCCGGAAATGCCTTGCTCGGACTGATCAATGACATCCTCGATCTCTCCAAACTCGAAGCCGGAAAAACACTGCTCAAACCCGCTCCAGGCGATATCAATGAGCTCTGCCGCGAAATTACTGCTATTTTCCGGCATCAGATACAGGGAAAAAAACTCACCTTCAGTATGGAAATTCCGGACGGGCTGCCCTCATTCCGGGTGGATATACGCTGTCTCCGGCAAGTTTTGCTCAATATTTTTGGCAATGCCGTAAAATTCACTGAAAAAGGGGGTGTTTCCCTGAAAGTCGAGTATCAGCCTGAAAATGAGGATTCTGGCACCTTGCTTGTGCAGGTCACCGATACCGGCATCGGAATTTCCGACACGTTTCGGGAGAAGATTTTCGAGCCGTTTGTTCAGGAACAGATTCGCGGCAGTCGTTCAGAGAAGGGCAGCGGGCTGGGTCTGGCCATCGCCAACCGTCTGGTACAGCTGATGGGCGGAACCCTTACAGTCAACAGCCATATCGGGAAAGGCAGCACCTTTATCATCCGCCTGCCCAATATTCAACAGTGCAGTGGAAACATCGGAGAAATTGATACAACTGAAAAATCCTCCCCTGCTACTGCCCGGGAAACCCCACAAAGAGTACTGATCGTCGATGACGTAAGCATGAACCTGAAGATTCTGTCGGCAATGGTACGGAAACTGGGTTGCGAATGCACATCAGCCTCGTCCGCCAAAGGAGCCCTGAACGCCCTCTCACAGAAACAGCCCGACTGGATCCTCACCGACCTCTGGATGCCTGAAATGAATGGCGCGGAACTGGCACAGGAAATCCGCAAAAACCCGGCCTGGAAAAACCTCAAAATCGTCGCCGTTACCGCCGATGCCGAAAATAAAGTCAATTTCGACAACCGTTATTTCGATGCCGTCCTGCTGAAACCAATCACCATCGATGCCCTGAAAAAAATATTTGGAGCTTCTTTTTAACAACGAAAAAACCCGAAAAGGCACGAAAAAAATTCCTGGGAAATATGACCTATGAAAACGATCAACGCTATTGCCCAGGAATTTTTTTCGTGCCTTTTCGGGTTTTTTCGTTGTTAAAAAGAAGCTCCATCTGGGTCGAAGTCCGCCAGGTCGGCCAGTACCAGGTCTGCGCCGCGGGTTTCCTGCGGAATAGCATCCGGGCGTTGCAGCAGGACGCAACGCATGCCGGCGGCTTTGGCAGCCATAACTCCAGCGTGCTTGTCTTCAAATACCAGACAGTTTGCCGGGGCGGTCTGAAGCAATTCAGCGCCTTTCAGGAAGCCTTCCGGATGCGGTTTGCCGGCACGCACATCTTCGCAGCAGACAAAAAAACGGATATATTCTTCGACGCCCAGCCGCCGGATCGCCTGTTGCACCTGCTGACGCGTCGAACCCGATACAATGGTCACGGGATACTGTTGCTGAACCAGGCGCAGCAGGAGCCCCTTTGAACCCGGTATGCTCAGATCCATCCCGGCTGACAAATCCCGGAAAACCGGCGCCATCCAACCCTCCATCTCCTGACGGCAGCGGTAACAACCCGGCCAGCGGAATTGAATATCCAGAAATAGTTCCTCCCAGCTCTTGCCAAATTCCAGATGCCGGATTTCGGTAAAGGTGACCGGAGCCCCGGCGGCTTCCAGAGCCAGAAATATACAGCGTGCCCAGATTCCCTCGGAATCAATCAGGGTACCATCAAGATCAAAAATAAAAGCAGAGATTGGCATGGTGGTGCAGGTTTAAAAGTGGCGCAACCG
>JAQVUB010000070.1:4188-9114 GCA_028699735.1 Lentisphaeria bacterium
GCCCGGTTGCGATAGCCGTCAGGCTGCAATTTAAAAAGTGGCGCAACCGGCCCGGTTGCGATAGCCGTCAGGCTGCAATTTAAAAAGTGGCGCAACCGGCCCGGTTGCGATAGCCGTCAGGCTGCAATTTAAAAAGTGGCGCAACCGGCCCGGTTGCGATAGCCGTCAGGCTGCAAAGTATATTTATCTCAAGCAAGCTCATCCGTCAAAGCAACAACCCCTCATTTTTTTTCGTGCCTTTTCGTGTTTTTTCGTGGTTAAAAAAACCTTGCTCAGTAGTCTTTTTCACCTGGTTCGGGTACAAGGATGAGGAGTTTTCGGATGATGTCATCGACGCTGATTCCCTCGGAATCTGCGGCGAAGCTGGTAAAGATGCGGTGCCTGAGTGACGGCAGCGCCAGGGCTTTAACATCTGCGCAGGAGACATTGACCCGCCCCTGCAGAACCGCGCGCGCTTTGGCGCCAAGAATCAGGCATTGAGCAGCGCGCGGTCCGGCGCCGCAATGGACATGATTTCGGATGAAATCCGCTGCGCCGGCTGTTGCCGGCCGGGTCATGCGCACCAGTCGCGTCGCGTATTTCACGACATGCGGACTGACTGGCAGCTCCCGCACCAATTCCTGCAGGGCAATCAGCTGTTCACCGCTCAGGACTTTCTGCAGGTTGGCGGCATGGCTGCCGGTAGTGGCCATGACGATGGCCTCCTCTTCAGCTTCACTTGGATAATCAACGAGGATATTGAACATGAAACGATCCAGCTGGGCTTCCGGCAACGGATAAGTTCCTTCCTGTTCGAGAGGATTCTGAGTAGCCAGAACAAAAAACGGCGGGGGTAGCGGAAAATGCTGATTCGCAGCAGTGACCTGTTTCTCCTGCATCGCTTCCAGCAAAGCCGCCTGCGTTTTGGGTGGAGTCCGGTTGATTTCATCGGCCAGCAGCATATTGGTGAAAACCGGCCCTTTGATGAAACGGAAGCTCTTGCGCCCACTCTCCCCGTCGATATCCAGAACCTCAGTGCCAATGATGTCCGAGGGCATCAAATCCGGGGTGAACTGAACCCGTTTGAAATGCAAATCGAGAATCTGAGCCAGAGTGCTCACCATCAGAGTCTTAGCCAGACCCGGCAGACCAATCATCAGGCAGTGACCGCCAGCCGCAATCGCAATCAGCAGCTCCTCGGCGACCTGCTTCTGACCAACAATGACTTTACTGAATTCACGCAGAATCGCGGAACTGATATCACCCATTGCGCGAATTCGCTCAACATCAAAGTCGGAAACACCTTCCGGTGACGGAACGGGCGCAGCCTCCTCGAGCGCAAACTGCATATTGATGGCTCCAAAACGGATTTGGCAGGGTGGATACAGCGTTCGGCTCCCGGAGACCGCTTCTTGGTTGACAAAGACGCCGTTCTGGCTCTGCAGATCATCAATGCTCCAGGCGCCTCCCCTGCAGCTCAGCACGGCATGATGCCGGGAAATGCTGGTCTGATTAATGCGGATGTCGCAATCCTCTTCACGACCCAGCACCATCCGCTCGGAGCTCAAAGAAATCACCCGCCCTTTTTCAGAACCATCCAGAATCGTTAATGTTGCCATTGGTTTCACCTGCATATTGAAAAAAAGTCATCAGCGACTACCCTGAAAGATCTGACTGATCCGACTGATCCGACCGATCTGTCGGAAAAAAGGACGACACCTGTGAAACCGGCCGATTCCTTACGAAGGAAATAAACCTGTAAAAAGTTCCGGGGCTTTTCGTGTTTTTTCGTTGTTAAAAAATCATGCCAAAAGGAGCCAGCCGGCGCGAGCGGGATTGAATTCGCCATGCATCAGGCGTGATGGGTAATTTTCCCCCTCGACCCAGGAAAAGTCCTTTCCGCGGAGATTGAAGCGCAGAGGGAATCCCGGGCGGATAAAACCCTCGAAGACTGCCATGGGAATGATCACCCTGAATTCCCCGGTATGCTGTTCATAGCGCACTGCCGGAATTTCCCGGCAAATGCAGTCCAGACAGCTTCCCAAACCTTGTGCATCAACAGCAATGAACAGGGGCGGCCACATCCGGCAGGGCTCCAGCTCGATACAGAAAGCGCTTCCCTGCAGCCCGCGGATAGCGATATGCAGTTCATCCCCCTGCAGAGCCGCCGCCCAGTCAGCACCGCACCGCCCGCTGATCTCCTGCCGAACAGCTTCTGCCAGGCTCCTGCCGCAAACCGCCACCTTCCCCTGCGGCTGCAAACCCGTATATTGATCCACCCAGCCTTCCTGCAGATCAAAACGCGGAAAATCAACAGAAAGCAATTCCTCC
This sequence comes from Lentisphaeria bacterium, assembly GCA_028699735.1. Lineage (GTDB taxonomy): Bacteria > Verrucomicrobiota > Lentisphaeria > Oligosphaerales > Oligosphaeraceae > JAQVUB01. The sequence continues at coordinate 6,499 of JAQVUB010000070.1, forward strand.
AGCAAGGCTTTGCGAGCCGCCAATTTTTCCGGAAAGAACAAATAGGCCTCCGCCTCGGAATGATAGCCCAGACGGCCATCCTGGAGACAGAGCTGACGCATGGCTTCCGTATTCCGGATTTCCTGGCGTACCAGATCAGCCATTGCCTTCAGATGATCCTTCTTCAGGTACAGCATTTCCTCGCGCAGAAAATAAAATTCCAGCAGGTTTTTTGTGCTTTTCATCTGCAGGTCGATGGCATGAGCCAGATTGATATCCGCCTGGCGTGCAGCATCCCCAGTAAATTCCTGTCGCAGGGGTTCCAGCAGGGCACAGCCTTTTGCCCATAAATTTGACATTTCCGTACACAGGGTCAGAGCCTCTGGCAACGTATGGTGATAGGCCAGGCATTCCCCAATCCGATCCCCGCTGACCTCCGGAAAATTTTTCATAATCCAGCTCGGGGATATCGGCTGATCAACCGGGAAAAGGTGCCAGGGCCAGACGATGCTGTGGTGCAAAGGCCCATACCACTCGAAGGCAAGATTGCCAGGAAATTTCCGGTAACCCGACGCAAAGTATTGCCAGGCTTGTGCGACGACCGGAGCAAAGCGACGCCATTCGGGGCGGGCCAGCTCCTCGAGAAAACCCTGTTCGCTTTCCGGGAATGGTTCAAAGGACAAGGCACCGGCAGCCCGGTTCATCAAACCCGGATAGTTGCCAAAATACCAGCATTGCATCGCCGCATAGACACCCAGTTCATGCATCACTTTGTACTTTTCATACAAATTGCCCGGCACCGGAATAAAGGGAACCGAGGCATCCTCATGTGAGCAGCCTACCTGCAACTTGGCAGCCGGTTTGCGCACCTGCCGCGCTACCTTGCGAAACAACTCGGACGGCCCGACATAGGCCAAAGAATAATCAAAAACGACCCGCTTTTTGCCAAGCTGTTCCGTGTATCCCCCCGACTCAAAATTGAACATGATCCCGCTTTCATCAGGCCAGCAGGCGGCAAGCTCTTCCAGCTGATTGCTCAGCAGGCTGCCATCCCGCTGACCAGGCGTATAAAACCAGCCGATGAATTCCGCATGCGGACTGCTCTTCCGCATGGCCTTCGTCATCAGCTCCGCTTCGTCACGGAAAATTTCGCCGGGGCTTCGTTTCAGGCAGCGCGGGCAGTTGCAAAGCGGGTGTTTTCCAAGTTGATGTGCCACGCAGGAACCATTATCTTCGCCAAGCATGATATTGATCATGCCGCCCAGATCCGGCACTGCCGCAAACAGGCTGCCAACCGATTCCTCAAGATATTTCCGGCCAACCTCGGTTGACGTGCAGAAAAAGCTCCATCCGTCATGCTTTCCTCCGATCAGTTCCGGATATGCTTCGGCATCTTTGGCTGGCACCGCATAACTGGCCTCGCCAAAAAGTTTCGGTTCACTGAAGAAGACATAGATGCGGATGCCGTAACGGGCGCAACGCTGCACCGTCTGGCGCAACTTGGCAAAGCGTTTTGCGGCTAATTCGCCGCGCCCGGGAAAAACTGAGGAGGGCAGATCGCGGAAATACATAGTCAGCCACAGCCCATTGACACCCTCATGCGCCAGTTTATTCAGATATTCCTCGGGATAATAATCGATTTCGTTGCTCAGCTCATCGACGAAAAAAGGGGCACGGTAGGTGGGACCGAAGAAACAGCGCGAAATCCGATGCCGCACAAAGGGGCGCCGCTGCCATTCCCCGGAAAGAACAGAAGAACCCTCTGCAGCACAAAGCTGATCCTCAAACCAATAAATTCCACGACGCATGCCATCTGCATCAGATGCCTGCAAGTCGGCTCCCTCACGCGATATGCGAAGACGGAACTCCTCCTGACCCAAAGACGAATCGCAACTCATTCGCAGCGGCCAGGCTCCCGGCGTGCGGCAAACCCCCTTTGCCTGCAAAACCCGTTCTAAAGACGTAAAGGCTGTCTGCAGATCGGCCCATTCCGGGGGCAGTTCAAGCCGCAGATCGATCCCGCCTTTCAGGCAATCCTGAGTCACTCCGGCCGGACAACCCTGACCGGCCTCAAAGCAATACGCCAGCGGTTTGCGCAGATCCTCGACAAAGCCCCCGCATTCCTCCGATGGCTGAGGGATTTCCGCCAGAGCCGCCACCTTGTTCATATCCATACAATCAACTCCTGATATATCTAGCCAAATTTCACGTCCTCAAAGAACAAAGATTTTTTAACCACGAAAAACACGAAAAAACTTAGGGTGGACTGGCGTCCACAACCCATTGTTATCAGCTATCAGCTGTCAGCCTGTCCATCAAAGTCCATCGTCCACGTCCATAAGGTCCATCAGGTCCATAGGGTCCATAAGGTCCCTCGTCTATCGTCCCTCGTCTATCGTCTTTCGTCCATTTAACCTTCTTCGAAAAACAAGAAGTTGGGCCATAGTAGTACGAAAAAATTTCATGGAAGCGGCGTTGACTGTTAGCATGAGACTTTCTTCCCCATGAAATTTTTTCGTGCTACTATCCTCAGATTTCTTGTTTTTGTAAAAAGATTTTCTGTATGAACACGGACGGACACTGTTCCCGAATTAACCCCGAAGGGGCGAGACATACCAGCCCAGGGCAAGCAAGGCC
>JAQVUB010000071.1 GCA_028699735.1 Lentisphaeria bacterium
CCTGCACCCTGTCCCCTGCCCCCTGTCCCCTGCACCCTGCACCCTGTCCCCTGCACCCCGGCGTTAATCTTTCTTCAAGCGGATAAAATCCTTGACCAGAGTGCGGATTTCTTCAGCCTCATCGCCATATCGTTTAACACAGAGATTACAGTCATTGCAGCTGCGCTCATAGCAATTGCGGTGTACACGCGCAGGATAGGTCTTGCGGAAAATTTCCAGGCATTCATCAGAGCAGAAGCAATAGCGTTCCTGGCTGCTGCCAAAAGCGACATGCACCATATGAAAACCGTCCTTGTTGGGTTCGGTCTCCGCTCCGCACCAGGCACAGGGCACCTTCAATTTTCCGGTGATCTGCATCCGGCGCTGGGCAATCTCCTCCTCCCGCCAGACATATTCCACCCAGTCGTAGGCATTGGCCGGAATCTTGGCAATGACCACATCATTATGCATGACCAGGCAGTCCCCGCTTTTCAGCAGATAAACACGCGAACCCACCACCTCACCACTGTTGTTGCGCAAGTGCACACGCACTTTACCCTGTTTCGGAGTGTCATATTTGTGCCAGCCGCAAGCCTCACAAATGCTCGCCGACATATGCTGATAAAGGTGATCCCCGCAAACCGGACAACGCCCCAGATTGATCACGTGCATGCGCCGCACCGAATCCTCCGCGGCACTGCGCACCTCCCGCTCGGCCACCTTCTGCAAACGCTGACTGCGGCTGCCGTCCTCGTCCTCCAGAAGCGATACGTCATGCTCGAGATTCTCACGCTGCTCTTCCGGCAATCCAAGCCCGGTCGCAATCGTCTGTTCTAGCTCGTCTTCTTTTCCGCGTTTTCCAAAAAAACTCATCGGCATTTTCCGCCTCTCCTTGTTTTGCTGAGCCTTTCAGCATCACCGGGGCTGTTCAGCAACCTCGCTGTTATCCTCAAAACCTCCGGCGTAGAGGTATTCCGTACGCGCCCGCAGCAAATCCGCCGCTGCCAGGGTCAGACGTTGCAGCATAATGGTAAGATTTTTTTGTGCATCCAGGACATCGCTGCTGGCTCCTTCGCCGAGCCGGAAGCGTTCCTGTTCCGATTCCAGGGTTTCCCGGGCCGCCTTCATCCCGTTGTTGATCAGCTCCATACGACGACGTGCTGAAGCAAAATTGAGTTCTGCGCTGCGCAGCTGCTGGCGCACAGATAATTCAGACTGTGCCAGATCCGCTTTCAATTCACTGATTGCCGATTGAAAGCGGGTCAGCCGCTTTTTGCCGCCATAGTAATCCAGCGGCCGGCTCCAGACCAGGGTAAGCTCGCCTGCCAGGTAATCATCATCTGCCTTCCGATGCGCCTCAAAAGGACTGTCAGTATTTTCCGCCTGAAGGGTCGCACCGGCATGGACATAGACCTCATCCTTCATCTGCTCTTCCGTTATCGCATAATCACATTGAATCAGGCTGATGTGATGGAGCAGACTCAAAACCTCGCCGCGATTCTCCATCGCCTGCTGCAACGAAATGTCCGGCAGAGCAGGAATCTGTTCTCCAAGCTGAATAATAGATTCAGGATTGCCTGATATCTGCACCGGGTCGCCGCTTCCAATCAAGGCAGCCAGATCAACCAGACTGCGTTCAAAAAGATTGCGCGCCTTCTCGACATCCTCCAAACCAATCTGAAGCTCCCGCTCTGTAGAATGCACTTCGTAATCCGGGATCGTTTTCAAACGGGTCAACTCCTTGGCCACTTTGACCAGAGCTTCAAAACGCTTGCTTGCCTCTTCGGCAATCGAGCAAACAGAAAGGTTTTCGTATGCGGCGATATAGGCAATTTCAACATTGCGGCGGAGGCTCTGGCTAAGAGCCAGCAGCTCGCTGACACGCTGATTGTATTCGGCCATGGCAGCGCTCCTGCGATACCCAAAGATCGAAAAACCCCGGTCGCGCAACAGTGGAATGCGCACACGCACACCGAAGAGATTCTGATAGAGCCTTTCATATCCGGTGGGTTCAAAAAGGAGACGGCTGGCCGCCCCGACACTGACATAGGCACCCGGTCGTATGGGTACCTCAACCCCTCCCTGAACTTCAAAACTGTTGCTGCCCAAAACCGAATAATTGGACTGCAGTGGCAGGGCCCGGTAGTCCGTCGCCCGACCCGCAGCCGCAAACAGAGCCGGATCAAAAAATTCCAGCAGTTCACTGTGCTTGAGAAGAGCCTGCTCTACCCGCTCACGGGCCGCCTGCAAGACGGGACTGTGCTGTTCGGCACTTTGCAACAGCTCCCCTAACTCATTGGCAATAAGCGGAACGCTGAATGCCCAAAGCATGAAAAGAAAAAGGAACTGAAAGGGAAACCTGAGCATGCAAGAAAAAGGCAATAAATTGAATTGAATGATACGTTGGCTGCCCATGGCAAATTCGTTTTTTTCCGCGGGACAGGTAAAACAACAGGCTGTGACCAGAGGCCATCCAGACTTCCTTCCGGTAATCTCTCATACTATAAAGCCTCGATCAATAATATGACAGCCCCAACATCACAGATATTCTGCAATTTTAAAAAGAGTAGCGTAATGCGTCAGTTAAACTTGGTAACAGAGGAATTCTTTTTAACAACAAAAAGCACGAACCGACCCGAAAAAATTTCATGGGATAACGACGCATTCTCGCAGTCAAAACCTCTTCCATGAAATTTTTTCGTGCCTTTTCGTGTCTTTTCGTTGTTAAAAAAGATAGTGTGCGCCAGCCCGCAGCCGGCTTCAATTTGTCAGGGCGTGCACGAGAATATTGGAACCAAGTCTTGTATAGAAAACGTGAGCGAAATCACTGATTTCCTGGCTGCTGTAATATCGGAAAACACGCCAGTTGCCATCCGGTTCCTGCGCCCAGGCAGGCAGGGCTCCCTCCTGACAATAGATAACATCCTTGCCACCATCTTCCCGGACGACCTCAAAGCGCGGCCCGCTGTATGCGGCATTTGCCAGCAGTTCCGGCAGGCCTTTACTGCCCTCGAGAATCCGGAAGCGTATCGTCGTCTCCCACTGATTCAAGCTGTTTTTTCCCCAGCCCATCGCAACAATCGGAGTCACCAGCACGGCAATCCGACCCCGAATACGCAACGCCGCAGCAGAATAGGTGCCTTCCGGCCATTTTTCCTGCTCGGTATAGGTGCGTACCGTTTCCGGCAACAGGGAAGTATCCGGCAGCCCCTGATAAAATGCGGAATAGAGTGGATCCGAACGCTTCAGGGCCTGAAAAGTCAATTCCGGAAAAACGGCTTGAAATGCGCTGCGGATTTCGGGGGATGCCTCCCATTCGGCATAGCTGTGATGCTGGCCCAGTTCTGGGCGTTCCCGCAGGAAAGAGGCGGTGATTCCGGCATCGATATATAAAAAACCGCCTCGGCTCAGATAATCACGCAGGCTGCTGACTTCCTGCCCGCTTAGGGTCCAGTCCTCCCGATCGGCAAAATTCGCATACACAAAGGGACATTGCCTCAGGCGCTCATCGCTGAAATCATTCAGCATGACCGGTTCCGGAACCACATTGAACGTCGTCTCTTCGCTTACATGGCGCAGCAGTGACGGCAATGCCGTCGGATAATTCCGGAAAAGCACCCGTCCATCCGAGGCAAGCTGCCCGATGCGCTGCTCAGACCCCTTGCCGGAAGAAATTGGCTGCGCAGAACAATGCAAAACAAACATCAGGAAAATGCTGCAGAAAAAATACTTCATATATCGCTAAGAGGACTCCCTACTGCTGTAACAAGAAAGCTGGGTAACAGTGGTATTTTGTTCGTGTCTTTTCGTGTATTTTCGTTGTTAAAAAAAGAATTACTGCTGATAAAGCTGCAATTCGGTGGCAAGGGCCTCGAGCTGCTTACGAACCCGGGAGGCATTCCGCTTCCCAAGACGCAAAAACAGCTTCTGGGCATCGTTGAGTTTTTCCAGCTCCGGATTCTGCCAATAATAAATGCCCGCTTTAACCCCAGCAGTCAGCAATGGCTCCTCCTCCAATGCCGGAGTGCTGAGCAAAACCGTAACCGCTTCTGTCAAAAGCCCCTGCACCGGCCTGTCACGGTACCCAAGATTGTTGCAGGCCGTCTGCAACGCCGGCTCGAGAAAACGGTACAGCTTAGCCGCTGCTGCAGGGGAAACCCCGCAAAAGAGCTCTACACAGCCGGAAAAACGCTCTTGACTGACCGCACTCTGAAGCCAGGATTGCCCCTGCTTCTCAGCTGAAAAACCACTCTCCGGGCGTAAAAAATCCAATGGGTCAAGGGGCCTTTTTCCCAAGGCGACCGCATCCAGCGCAGCGACAAAACGCTGCAACGGCCGGCTCTGCGCCAGACATTTCTGCCACAACGGCAACTCCGACAAAGAGGAGGCCAGTTCCCCGATCCGGCTTTCCGCTTCCTCCAACGATAACTTCGGCTGCTCGACAAGATCCGCTACAGCCGCCTCGTCCACTACTCGTGGCGTTGAAGTTTCTTCAGCTACGGATGGATTCTCAACCGGCTTGGGCCCCCCGGATTCCGGCGAATGAAAATCTCCCTCGGAATAATCTACTTCCTCCGCAACCGGCGCCGAAGGCCGTTGCTCTGGATTTTTATGCCGGTACCAGGCAAAAACCATCATCAACACCGTCAACAATGGAGGAATGGCAACTAAAATGGTCTGCTTTGCTTTCAACATAGAATACCTGCATTCAACTGCGGGTCTCCAGAAAAATGACAATGGACAGACTTTTGGATTTTACACCGACCGATGGCAGGCTAGGCAGGCGTTCCCGTCGCAACCTGGTCAGCAGTCTCTCCACCGCCTGATTCATCGCTTCAGAATTAGAACGCTGCGTAATTCTTGCCCCGACAATTCGCCCATCTTCCAACACGGTAAACTCGACTTTTACAGGATTGGGCAACTGGCTGCCCAGTTCCCCTTTCCCAGGTCCGTATTCCTGCCAGATCGGCGAAATGAAGGGATTGGCAACCTGATTGGCATAATCCACCGACTCGGCAGCGGCCACCCGTTGCGCTGTCGTCAGATTGTCTGTGGATTGGTATGCTGAGGATGTGGTCACGCGCTGTTGAAGCACACCCTGTGTCAAACGCCTGCGGATATCATCGGGATTGCTCACCGGACGAGATACCGGCTTCGGAGATACTGGCGCACGAGCAGTCTTGACTTCAGCCTGCTTGAAACGCTCCGCAACCGAAGACACAGGCCTCGGCTTCGGCTTCAACACTTCCTTCACCGGCTCTTTCACTTTGACCGGTTCCGGCTTGGGAGGCTTCGACGGCTCAGGTGCAGGCGGCTCAGGCTTCGGCGGCTCAGGCTTCGGTGGCTCAGGCTTCGGCGGCTCAGGCTTCGGTGGCTCAGGTGCAGGCGGCTCAGGTGCAGGCGGCTCTATTGCAGGCGGCTCAGGCTTCGGCGGTTCGGGCGTGGGAGGTATGGGTTTCGGTGGAACTGCAGATTGGGGTTCCGATAGCATCGTCACCGTCATCGGCGGAGGAGGCGTTTCTGGAGTCAACCGTGCGAACACAAAAAGAACCACAACCACAGCCACATGAAGAACAAGACTGATGATCCCTGCTGTGAAATAACTGAACGATCTGGATTCTCTGGAATCGAACGATTTCATGAAACAAAATCCGGAAGCACAAAACCGGTAATTTTATACAATACGTCAAAGTATAAAACGTAATGTATTAACCATCTTTTGCAACTCCCAACACCCGGTTTTCCTGCGCTACGCACCCCGCCGCGACTTTTCAGCATTGGGAGTGCGAATGAACATCACAACCGGGACGCTTGCGCTACTTTTTAAAAATAACGTTGTTTTAATTTGCCATAATCCAAAAGTGGTATTACTGTTTTGTTTTTGATTGTCGCGCGCAGGCTCATGCGTCTGAGCATCAACCTATAAAAATTTTCGTGTCGTTTCGTGTCTTTTCGTTGTTAAAAAAGCTAACTTATGGGTATCTGCACCCTGTATCGATTTTGGAGAAGCAATGGAAAACCGTATTATCAGCAAAGAGATTGACTGGTTTTGTCATCACGCGGTATCAGAAGGCCTGCTGGACGCGCCATCCTGCATCGCCGTGATGGATGCCATCGATGAAGCCAAAATCACCCCCGAGCTGGATATCTTCATCCAGGTCGTCACCGAAAATCAAATCTGCTCCGAAAGCGACCGCATGATGACGCTTGCCGATATGTCGCGCGAAGAAGCAAAGGTGTTTGGATTCCCCCCGGAAAGCGTCTTTGACAAAGCACAAAAAACCGCAGAACAGGCTCCTGCCTCAAGCCCTGCTCCAGCTGAAACGGCTAAACCCGCCCCAGCAGCAGAACCAGAACGCAAGAGTCCCCCTTCCATACGCGGCGGCGGGGAGGCCTGGCAGCAGGATTGGCCTGTGCTCGCCCAAGCCGAATCTCTGCCGCCCGAAGGGGTCCGCAAGATGCTTAATGATTTTCTCAGCCGCGCACGAGCCGCCCGCTGCAGCGATATTCATATTTCAACCGGGGCAGTCCCTTTCGTTCGACGTTTCAAGGAAATTCGCCTGCTCCAAGGACAAGAAGTCCTTACCCCCGAGGCCGCAGCCGCCCTTAATCTCTGCCCGTTGACCGGCGAACAGCGCGAAAGCTTCGAAAAGGAGCATGAGCTCGACTACAGCTACAGCGTCACCAGCACACAACGATACCGCATCAATCTGATGAAACAACGACTTGGTCCGGCCGGATCCTATCGAGTCATTGATGACAAAATCCCGACCATTGCCGACCTCGGTTTCAAGCGCCCCGAAATCATTGAAAAACTGACCACCCACAACCAGGGGCTGATTCTCATCACCGGCCCGGCCGGCTGCGGCAAATCCTCTACCCTCAATGCCCTTGTCGATTTTATCAATAAGACCCGCGAAGACCATATTGTGACCATTGAAGACCCCATCGAAATCATTCATAAACCCCTTAAATGCAATATCACCCAACGCGAACTGGGACAGCATACCAAAAGCTTCCACAATGCCCTCCGCGCTGTCTTGCGCGAAGACCCTGACGTCATCGTCATCGGCGAATTGCGCGACCTCGAAACCATCGAGATGGCCATCCGGGCCGCCGAAACCGGACACCTGGTTTTCGGCACCCTGCATACCAGCAGTGCTCCTTCAACAATGGATCGGATGCTCGACGTCTTCCCCCCCAACCAGCAATCCCAGATCCGCTCGATGGTCGCCGAAAGTCTGAAGGCGGTCATCTGTCAGCAGCTTTTGCCCAATGCCGACAAAACGGACGTTGTCATGGCCGCAGAAATCATGCTGACCACGCTGGCCATTTCCAATCTGATCCGCGAAGGAAAAACCTTCCAGATCAATTCCAGCATCCAAACCAGCCGCAATATCGGCATGAGCACCATGGAACAAAGCATGTTTGACCTCTTCATGGACGGCAAACGAAGCTATGAACAAACCCTCCCCATGATTAAAATCCCGGACCTGATCAAGGAAATGCAGGCCGCCGAAGCACAAAAATTCGGAGGTGCTCCAAAAGCCGCCTCCGCTACCCCTGCATCGACTGCCAGTCAAACCCCGCCTAAGAAAAAAGGCTGGTTCTGAACAAAGCGGTGTAATGCGTCAGTTAAACTTGGTAACAGAGGAATTCTTTTTTACAACAAAAAGCACAAACCGACCCGAAAAAATTTCATGGGAAACGGTTTTTACTGGGGGAATTCATGGTTCATCCCATGAAATTTTTTCGGGTCGTTAGTGTCTTTCGTTGTAAAAAAAATACCGCTGCACTCAGCTTCACTGACAGATTACAAAAGCGGTTTTATCCAGGCACTGCTATATTTTTGGAGAAAACAATGTCACGTTTAGACGATATGCTCAAGGAAATGATCAAGCTGGGCGGTTCCGACCTGCATCTGTGTTCCACGTTGCCGCCGCGCATCCGCCAGCATGGCAACCTGATGGCTCTCGACCGCCCCCCCATTTCCCCCGAAGAAATGACCGAAATCCTCAAGGAAGCCGCACCGGAAGTGCGCTGGAAATGGTATGAGGAAAATCTCGATATGGACTATGCCTATGAGATCCCGGGAGTGGCCCGTTTCCGTGTCAATTACATGCACAATTATTTCGGGCCTGGCGCGGTGATGCGTGTGATCCCCACTAAAATCATGACCATTGATCAGCTCAATCTGCCGAAAATCCTGCGTGATGTCTGTCAAAATGACCGCGGACTTGTTCTGGTCACCGGACCGACCGGCAGCGGCAAATCCACCACCCTGGCAGCCATGATTGATTTTATCAACGACACCCAGAACAAGCACATTATCACCATCGAGGATCCCATCGAATTCGTGCATCCCAACAAGCAGTCCGTCATTGTCCAGCGCGAAATCGGCCCCGATACCAAAGGTTTCGCCAATGCCCTGCGTGGCGCCATGCGCGCCGACCCCGATATCATCCTCGTCGGCGAAATGCGCGACCAGGAAACCATCAGCCTGGCTCTCACCTGTGCAACCATGGGAATGCTCGTCTTCGGTACCCTGCATACCAACAATGCACCGAAGACCATCGACCGTATTATCGATTCCTTCCCATCCGATCAGCAGAACCAAATCCGCGCCATGCTCGCACAGTCACTCAACTCCGTCATCTCCCAGCTGCTCTGCCGAACCGCCACCGGCAAAGGGCGTATTGCCTGCCATGAAATCCTCCTGCGAACCGACGCCCTGCCTGCCACCATCCGCGAGGGTTCCATCGCCAATATCCGCAGTATCATCGAGCAATCCAGCGGCATTGGCATGCAGAGTATGGACAACACCCTGATGAAGCTCTTTAAAGATGGGAAAATCACCGCCATCGAGGCCTTCATGAAATCGATCAATAAAGCGGATTTTGAAAAAATCCTCACCGAAGAAGACAAACTCTCCCTGCGCGGATAAGCTGTTGTATGATAGTATGTAGTCCAGCCTTTAGGCTGCCGTTTTATCGAGCTTTAGCGAGGCTTGTAATGAAAGATCATTGCCCCCTCCATATCAAGTTATTTATACCGTGAAATCGCGCATAACAACACCTTGGAAAGAGAGCCCCCATGAGTTGGTTTGACTGGTTGAT
>JAQVUB010000072.1 GCA_028699735.1 Lentisphaeria bacterium
GGATCTGCAGCCTGAACGACTTGCAGCAGATTGCTGAAGCCGGGCAGAACCGTATTGATTTTACTGTCGGCAGCGCCCTCGATATTTTTGGCGGCAGTCATTTGAAATATACGGATCTGCTGCGTTATAAATGCTGAAGGAATGCTTGTTTTTTACAACGAAAAACACAAAAAAACTTGGGGTGGGCTAGCGTCCACAACCTAAGTTTCAAGATACGGGCGAGTCTTAACCCTGAAAGGGCGTGACATACCAGCCCAGGGCAACGCCCTGGGTCGGAGATTCCCCCATGAGCAAAAACCCTGAAAGGGCGTGACATAAAGCATTTCCATGAAGTAGCTGACAAGATTTTTAAGGCAGGGAGGCGAAGACAACGGCAAAAAGTACTTTCTGGATTTAACACAACTATGTCACGCCCTTTCAGGGTTTTGCTCATGGGGGGGGACTGAACCCAGGGCGTTGCCCTGGGCTGGTATGTCACGCCCTTTCAGGGTTAAGACTCGTCCGCGTCAAGTCCTTTTCTTTTACAGAAAAATCTTTCACCCAAAACAAGATTATGGATGATAGTAGTACGAAAAGCGGTATCCTTCTGATGCGAAAGTTGCTTCCTCAAAAATTCATTCTGTTCATGCTCTGTTGCCTGATGGGGCAGGGGAAAATTCTTTTTGGCCAGCAGGAGCGTGAATTTTACCGGAGGGATTTCTACCTGAATCTGAATCGTCCGGAAGAACTGCAGAATGACAGTGAAGGCGAGGATCGGCACTGGTATGAAGAAGAAGAGGAGGAATTTGGGGAGGAGGATTCCGGGCAGAAGGACTTTTACGAAGACGAGAATCAGATTGTGATGTCGGATGATTTCTTTGTCGTCCCTCCCGAAGGACGAAATCGGGAAAACATTTTGTTTTTTTATTTGCTTCCAGGATGCATGGGGCTGTTGACTTTGGTTCTTATCTGGCTTTATGTCAAAGAATGGGTACAGAGCAAAAAGGAAGTACACCAGACATGCCAGCGGCTTCGCCAGGTTCGCCAGGAATTCCGGGGCAGGGAAACGGATCCGGAATTTACTGCACAGCTGAAGGAAGCTTTGAAGTTGCCACCCGGGGCGACCAGCCGGGATATCAGCCGGAGAATGCCGGTACAGGATCATGAATTGCAACAAATGCTCAACAAGTATGATGACCACTTCCGGAAACCTTAAGCCTGATTTTTCAGAATATAAGCAATGCCGTCTCTGTCCGCGTGAATGCGCTGTAAACCGTCTCGCCGGGCAAAAGGGATTTTGTGGCGAAAGCAGCGACTGCTGTGTGGCTTATTGCGGGGCGCATTTTGGTGAGGAACCCCCGATCAGCGGAACGTCCGGATCGGGCACCGTCTTTTTTTCCGGATGTTCCTGCGGCTGTTTTTTTTGCCAGAATGCCCAGCTTTCCAAAGAACACCTCGGCGAAATCCTGAATTTTGCAGAGTTATCAGAGCGGGTGTTAGCCTTGGCGCAAAGCAAGGTGCATAATCTCAATTTTGTCACCCCGGAACACTGGTGGCCGCATATCCGGGATTTGTGCCGGAATCTGCGTGCAGAGGGGGTGGATATCCCTTTTCTCTGGAACAGCTCCGGATTTTGCCGAAGTGAACTGCTTGCTGAACAATGTCAATCTATCGATATTTTTCTGCCGGATTTCAAATATGCGGATGCCTCTTTGGCGGAACGTTGCATGGGGCGCAGGGATTATCCCGAGCTTGCGTTGTCGGGATTGCGTGTGCTGGTGGAGAAAAAAGGCTTTTTGAGGCCTTTTGATACGAGTGGTGAGATCACTGCCAGCCAAGGCGTGCTGGTACGACACCTGGTTTTACCGGGCGAAGTGGAAAACAGCCTGAGCGTGTTGCGACAGCTCTACGCTGAATTCGGCGAAGGGCTCCCGCTGTCCCTGATGCGGCAGTTTACACCCATGCCGGAATGTGAGCGAAGGCAGTTTTTGAACCGTAAAGTACGAGATGAGGAATATGCGGAAGTCTGTACACTGGCCGCAGAACTCGGCTTCCGAAGGCTCTTTCTGCAGGAAGAGGATGACGGCAGCTTCCTCCCGGATTTCCAGCAACGCCAGCAACCCTTTCCCGGCAATCGAAAAAAATAGTTTTTTTTAACAACGAAAAGCACAAACTGACACGAAAAAAATTTCAGGGTATACACTTATGCGAGCAATCAACGCCCGTTTCCCTGAAATTTTTTTCGTGTCAGTTTGTGTTTTTCGTTGTTAAAGAAAAAGCATTTCTTGCGGTTTGGAGGAGTTCGATCATCTGGTTATGGTCGAGGGAGTTGGGTTCGATAAAACTGGCGTTTTGATAATTATTCCAGCTGGAGATGCAGATAATGGCGGCCTTATGGTCAAAAGCGCGTTGCAATTGCTTTGCGAAATACATCCCGTTTTGCCGGTATGCGGCCATCTGGTTTTCAGGCTTTTCTCTGGGCAGGAGGGGGTTTGCAGCAGTGCTGATTCGGCAGCCGGGTTTTGTACTGCGCTCATGGAAAATTTCGACTGGTGGCAGGAAATCGCTGATTTTTGCATGCTGTCCAGGGCCGAAATATTCGTCGATCAAATGGATCTGATCGCTGAAAAACAGGATGGGGCTTTGTTCGATTTTCAAGCTGTGCGGGAGCTTTGCAAATCCGCGGCTGTTGAAAAAATTCATTGTATTGGGCAGAGACAGAGTGAATTCTTTTGCCTGGGAAGTAATGACAAGAGCAATCGCAGGGGGGACTGGCAAGGCGCCGGCCAGCTGATGGAATTTTTGCAGGCGTTCCGCAAAAATGCTGCTGGCCATGGTTTCGGGCGTGATATGCAGGAGGATGGTTGAGAATCCTGCTGCGGAGATCCGCTGCAAATCGCGTTCCATGCGCAAATCTGTCCATCCGTCAAAATGAGGAATGGCTCGCACCCTGGGTTGCAGAGTTTCCAGCTGACTGGGGGGATAGGGATGATATTCCAGCCAGAATTCCGGCTGCTTGCCCGGCGGGTAGGAGTGACTGAACAGCGCTTTGCCGGAAGTCGATTTGCCTGAGATGCAGCCAACTGCTGCCAGCAGCCCGATGCAGAGCAAAAATAATGGGTGGAATATAAAACGCATTGTTAGATCGAAGATATTTTATTTTTGGGTTGGAAATCCGGGCAGTCCTGCAAGGGCTCCACTTCTTTCTGATGCAGATTACAATGACATTTGAACGGAGTAATAAAATTATGCCGGCAATTCTTGCAAAAACGTCGCTCCTGGTCATCGGAGAGCAATTCCGAAATCACGGGCGTGTCGCTTTCCTCGGCGTCAGCAAAAAGAGAGGCTAATTTTCCCGGAGCGGGTTTTTTCACTGGGACTTGAGCCCTTTTATCCTTTTTTTTGTCTGCGTACAGCTCGGCCTGACAGAAAGCGCAGACTAGATACGACCTTTTGATGGTAAAACCGTCGTATTCCGTTTTCAATTTGGCAATGGAAGGGGATTGGCAATGCGGGCAGGTGAAAGAATCACCTTCTGAAATGGAAATTTTGTCAGACATAGGTCAGTTTTCAGTTGTCAGTTGTCAGTTGTCAAGCAGGCCGCGCTGCAGAAAATTTTCCAGGCTTTTGGAGATGGCGGAGAACTCGCCATCGTTGAGGCTGTAATTGAATCGTTCACACAATTCCCGGAAGAATTGTGCGGAGGTATAGGCTGCGGCACCGCCTTCGAGGTCCCCGGCTGTCCGGCTGATGAGGATGCGGATGTCATGAATATGGCAACGGTTCTGGTTGTCGCCAGAGCTGTCACCGAGGATCAGGTTCAGATCCAGCGTATTGTTCACGCGGATGGTCAGGGTCAAAAGTTCACTGCCCAGACCCAGTTGCGAAAAAAGTTCGCCATTCAGTGCCAGGGTGATGACACACAATTGCAGCAAAGTCGTACTGTCTATGCTTTTGCCGGATAATTCCGGCAGCGAAACCGCACAGTAAAAAAGACCTTCCGGATAAAATTCCCAGAAAAAAGCAGGTTCGGCGTTTTCCGCAGAATGCCCCCGGATCGCTTCATTCGAAGCATAAAGCGGATTTTCACGAAGCTGTGCAGAAGGCCAGGGAAAGTCCTGCAGACCCGGACGCTCGAGCGATTCCAGCTGGCGACGGCAGTCCGACAAAGTGAAATTTTTCAAGCGTCGTTGGGGGTGAATGGCGGCTTCAAAGACCGGCTTTTCGCGCCAAATCCGGTTTCCGAGCACCTGTCTGGCTTGATTGCGGCCATTTTGCAGGAGATCATCGAATTCTTCTTCGGAGCGTGGTTCGACGGCCTGGCGGTCTTCGTAGAGAATACCTCGCAGCATGCGTCCGAGCAATTGTCTTTGGTTACGCAGAGCGCGCTGGATGATGCCATGCAGTTCGGAGGAGCGGTATGCTGCCCTGCTTCGGGCATCGGGGGTACGGACATAGAAGACGCCTCGTTGCAATTCGCTGTCGCAGGCGTCATTGCAGACATGGGGGAGATTGCGGAATGGGTATACAACCAGAACGACGAAAATTTTGTCATCGACTTCGGGTTTGACCAGATCGAATTCGACGGATGGTTCGGCATAGCGGTTGATGGTTTGTCCCACCGTGCTGGGATCAAAGGAGCTGGCCTGCTTTTCGGTCATCCCGGTATAGTGGGTCGGATTGCCATTGTTGTCTTCTCCAACCCCGACAACCACATATCCGCCAATGGTATTGGCTAGAGCCATCAGATGACGGGCAAATTTCGCACGACCCACCCGCCCAATCTCATTCCAGTCCTGAGCTGCTTTGAAATCAATCTGCTGATTTTCCAGACCGCAATAGATAATTTCGCGCCAGTCGGCATGTTGAGGAGATACAAGCATTGGAAATTTCCGGCTGCAAAAAGACTCAAAAAACCTTACAAAAGCATGCGACAAATATACACGATGGACTTTTTTTTAACAACGAAAGACACGAAAAGACACAAAAAAATTCATGGAAAGAACGACGCATGGCTAACAATCAACGCCGCTTCCATGAATTTTTTCGTGCCTTTTTGTGTTTTTTCGTTGTTAAAAAAAATCAGTCTGGCAGTTCGTTTTTCAGGATTTTGCCGGCGGGGTTGCGTGGGAGGGAAGTCAGGAACTGGATGACATGAGGGATTTTGAAGGAGGGCAGGTTTCTGTGGCAATGGCGTCGCAGGTCCGCTTCGGTCAGCTTGCAGCCTTCTTCCGGAACAATGTAGGCTTTGATCAATTCGCCAAGAGCCTCGCGCACTCCGCTTGCCGGAATGCCCTTGACTGCGGCTTCGCGCACTTCCGGAAGGGCCATCAGAACCGTTTCGACTTCGACGGAAAAGACATTTTCGCCGCCGACAATAATCATGTCTTTTTTACGGCCTTTGATGAAGAAGAAGCCTTCCTCATCGCGGCAGGCGAGGTCGCCGGTACGGAACCAGGTTCTTCCATGATACTCGACCAGGGATTCTTGCAGGAGTTTCGGCTTATTCCAGTATGTGCTGATGACATTTTCACGGGCAAAGAGGAGCTCTCCAATTTCGCAGGGGGCGCATTCTTCTCCGTGATCATTGACAATCATGGCACTGACAAAGGGCAGCAGCTGTCCGATGGAATCCGGATGTTCGAGGGTTGCCTCACCACTCAGGACATGGGTTGCTGAGATCGTTTCGGTCAGGCCAAAGAAATTATGCAATTCTACGTCCGGGAAGAGTTTTTGCAGGCTGCGCACGGTTTTGACTGGCATGAAAGAACCGGCATAACCAACAACCCGCAGGCTGCCCAGTTTGTACGCTGAAAGATCGGGCAGGGCGGTGATTCGCTGCAGGACGGTGGGAACGGTCAGAAAGGTGCTGATTTTCTCTTTTTCAATCAGTGCGAGAAGTTGCTCCGCTTGCGTATCATTGGTGATGACCAGCGGGGTTTTCTGCCAGGCGCCCACTGGCAAGGAACTGTAAAGAGCCGTGCAGTGGAACATCGGATTGACCAGCAGGTGGATATCCTGTCCGGTGAAATTCTGTGCTTTAATGGTCGTCATGGCATTGAAAACCAGGTCCCCATGCAGCATGACGGCCCCCTTGGGAGCAGACGTAGTGCCGGAAGTATGCATGATGATTGCCGGTGTGGCTCCGGAAATGTCCGGATGAGGGCATGGCCTGTTCCATAGCAGAAGCCGGTTGAAAGTATGACGCCCTTCTTTTTCGTCGAGGTAGACGACCGGCAAGTGCGGGAAGAAAGCTGCCGCGGAAAGCGCCTCGTGATCATCCTGTTTATTCTGAACGATCAGCAAATCCGGCAGCACAGTTGCAAAAATGGCCTGCAGGCTGTCACTTTTGAGCCAGGGACTGATGGGGACGATGATGCCGCCAATTTTCATCACCGCCCAGTAGGTCAGAAAGTATTCGAGGCAATTGGGCAGGCAGACTGCAATGCGGGGGTTGGGGTTGCAGCAGAGCCTCGCCAGACCTGCAGCCAGGGCGCGCGCCTGTAAATCCGCTTCTGCAAAAGTCAGGCGCTGTTCCCCGCAAACGACAGCCAGCTTCTGCGGGGCGATCTCCACCGCTTCCTCCCAAAAATCCCGGATCGTGCGCATGCGTCGTTTGCGACGGGGCAGAGCCTGGCTTTCGAGCATTTTTTCCAGGATGGGTTCGATATAGTCGGCGATCCTGCGGTTTCCCAGTTCATTGGGTTGATTTCGATCTGTCCAGCAGCAGCGGTCATTCAGAATATAGGCCTGATGATTGGGAATATACGGACACTGATGGCGCCGGGCAATCTGCTCTTCGAGAAGCGCAAAGGCTTCTGAACGCTCATCGGCACCGTAGGTCTTGGCCTTTAATTTGCCGGTCAGGGGATCCGGCCAGTAGCCAAAAACCCCTAGAACGACAGCCTGAATGCCCGCCTGACGAATTTTGCCCAGCATAACATCCAAGTCCGCGCCCCAGGACTGATAGGGACGGCTGCCACGCCACCAGTCATTGGAACCGAATTCCAGCAGAACCAGATCTGGTTGCAGATCAAGGACTTCCTCCTGCAGATGCAGGCGCGCATCTGCATAGGTCCAGCCCTCCATGCCTTTGTTGATGAATTCATGACCGGGAAAACGTTCCTGCAGAATATCGCTGAAACGCCCGCCTTCACCCCCACAACTGGTCAGACTGTCACCATAACAGATAATTTTCATAAGCGTAGTGTACTCGCATTAAACATGAACGGAAAAAGGTCTCCCTGTAAAATACCCAGTCATTGCGGAATTTCCAGTCGGATTCTTTTAAACAACGAAACACACGAAAGGGACGAAAATAATTAGAAGATGGGCTATTTTAATGATACATCCGGGGTTGCCGGTGTCAAGGACATTTTGGAAGGCTATGAAGACAGCACAGATCATTCGTCGTTTCAGTTTTGCGGAATGGGGTGGCACCGAGACCGTTGTTTGGAATACGTCTCGTGGGCTTCCTGATTCCGGGGTGCACTGTGAGATTCTGGCGACATCTGCCTGTTCGCAGCCTGGCATGGAAGAAAAAGAAGGGGTGCCGATTTACCGTTTCCCGTATCTCTATCCCTGGTGGCCGATGCCGGCCTGGCGCCGTGAAACGCTTGACAAAAAAGGCGGCAATCCCTTTTCACCGGGCTTGCGGCGACGTCTGCAATTTGCCGATTATGATTTGTTGCACATTCATAATTCCGGACGTCTGGCAGAACTGGTACACAGGATCAGCCGGCAACGCAAAATCCCCTATATCATCAGTTTTCATGGGGGATTTCTGGATATCCCACCGGAAGAAACGCAAAAAATGCTGTCGGTTTTGCGTGGCACCTTGCCATGGGGAGGCTGTCTTGATCGCCTTTTGCGACGCAAGGCCGACCCGGTGGCGGCAGCGGATGGGATCATCTGCGTAGGGGCCAATGAATT
Source organism: Lentisphaeria bacterium (assembly GCA_028699735.1). Classification (GTDB taxonomy): domain Bacteria; phylum Verrucomicrobiota; class Lentisphaeria; order Oligosphaerales; family Oligosphaeraceae; genus JAQVUB01. The sequence continues at coordinate 7,912 of JAQVUB010000072.1, forward strand.
GCCGCATCTGCAGGAACTCTATCCCGAAAAGCCGGTTTTGCATTTGCCTAATGGGGTGGAGCCAGGGCGTTTTCGGCAGAAGACGCATTTTGATTGGCGCACGCATCTACAGCTTTCTTCGGATTGTCCTTTGTACTTATGCGTTTCGCGCATTGATTATCAGAAGAATCAGCTGTTGTTGTTGCGGATGCTGCAACGGCAGCGCGATCTTGGGGAAAAATCGCATTTGCTGTTGATTGGTCCTGTGACGGTTGACTGGTATGCGGAGAAGCTCAGAGATTTTTTGCGCAGGGAGGATTTGCAGGATCGGGTTTCCATTTTTCCCGGGATGGTTCCGGATGATGAACGCCTGCTTGCCGCCTATCAGCAGGCCGATGTGTTTTTCCTGCCGTCTCTGCATGAACCCTTTGGCATCGTTGTTCTGGAGGCTTGGAGCGCTGGCCTGCCGGTGATCGCTTCCGCTGTCGGGGGCTTGCAGCACTTGATCCGGGATGGACAGAATGGCCTGCTTTTCACTTCGGATGATTTGAGTTCCCTGATGAAAGCTTGTTCGCGTCTTTCCGTTCCTGGTATGCGCGATCGGCTGATTGCCAATGCAACTGCGGAAGTGGAGACTTCTTATACCTGGCCGGTCATCTGCCGCCGTCTGGCAGATTTTTATCAGAAAGTGCTTGATACGAAAATGGACTAGGGACGATGGACCTTATGGACGATGGACGATGGACGATGGACGATGGACGATAGACGAGGGACGATGGACCTTATGGACCTTATGGACCTTATGGACCTTATGGACAAGGACGATGGACTTTGATGGACTTTGATGGACAATAGTTTCCGTGGCGCAAAAGCAGCATGAACTGAACATTCTCGCATGCCGTGTCCATAGGGTCCCTCGTCCTCGTCCATAAGGTCCCTCGTCTATCGTCCATCGTCCTCGTCCATAGGGTCCATAAGGTCCATAAGGTCCATAAGGTCCCTCGTCTATCGTCCCTCGTCCCTCGTCCCTCGTCCATAAGGTCCATAAAGTCCATAAGGTTCATAA
>JAQVUB010000073.1 GCA_028699735.1 Lentisphaeria bacterium
GGTTAAAAAAGAATTTTACTCCAATATAATAACCTTTCACTGAAAAACCGCTTTTACTATGGCTGCAATCACTGAAAAACAATTGTTCGAGCTGCTGGAGCCGTTCCGGCAGACGCACCTGCTGCGTTTCTGGAAGTCGCTGACTGCTTCGCAGCAGGAAAATCTGGTGCAGCAGATTTGCAGTGTCGACTGGGCAAAAACCGTTGGCTGGGTGAAGGCCGCTCTGCAGAATGAAAATCTGCCCATTGCCTTTGATCAGCTGCAGCCGGCACCCTATACGCCCCTGGAACCCGCAACCGCGGCTGACAAGGGCTATCAGGCGACCTGCCGGGAACGGGGTCAGAATCTGCTCAAAGGCGGGAAACTCGCAGGATTTACGGTCGCCGGCGGCCAGGGCACCCGCCTTGGCTACGATGGCCCAAAAGGCACCTTTGCGTTCACCGCACTACGAAAAGCAACCCTGTTTCAGTTCTTTGCCGAATCCATTCTGCGCTATCAGGAAAAATTTTCCTGCGCCCTGCCCTGGTATATCATGACCAGTCCCGCCAATGATCAGGCCACACGCAAATTCTTCACGAAGCAGAAGTATTTCGGACTCTCTCCGGACAATCTGATGTTTTTCACCCAGGGCACCCTGCCCGCCTTTGATCTCGAAGGCAAAGCCATCCTGTCCGCTCCCGACAGCCTGGCTCTTTCCGCCAATGGGCACGGCGGCAGTTTTGCCGCCCTGAAAGACTCCGGGGCACTCGAGGATATGCAGCGCCGCGGCGTATCCATTTTGTCCTACTGGCAAGTGGACAACCCGCTGGTGAAACTCTTTGATCCCCTGTTTATCGGCATGCATGATCTGACTGGCTCAGAAATGAGCAGCCGGGCGCTGATCAAACGCGATCCGATGGAAAAGCTCGGACATTTCTGCCGTCTGGATAAGCGCACGATCATCGTCGAATACAGCGATATGCCCGAAAAACTGCTCTACGAAACCGATGCTTCCGGAATGCTGCGCTATCGCGCCGGCAGTCCGGCCATTCATCTGCTCAGCTGCGAATTCATCCAGCGCCTGACCAATGGCTCGCTCGATTTCCAACCCCACCGCGCACTCAAAAAAGTCCCCTTTGTCGATGACAGCGGCCTCGAGCAAAATCCTTCACAGCCCAATGCCATCAAACTGGAATTCTTCCTGTTCGATGCACTGCCCCTGGCAAAAAATCCGCTGATTTTTGCCGCAGACCGCCGCGAACAGTTTGCTCCGATCAAAAATGCCAGCGGCGCGGATTCGGCGGAAAGCTGCCGGGCGGCTCTGCTGGAACGCTGCGCAAACTGGTTTGACCAGGCCGGAAAACCCTTTCCCCGCAAAAGCGATGGCTCCCCAGACGCCATCGTCGAAATCTCCCCGCGACGTTGCGTCGATACCGAAGATTTTCTGGAACAACACACTTTTCTGCCGGCAGTTTCCCGGGGAAAATCCCTGCTGCTGGACTAAAGGCTCCGACGACCCTTCAAAAAAGGAGAGGCAACATGGAAAGCGACCGCTACCTTTTTATTCATCTGGATGACCTGATCGTCCAGCCGGAAGATTCTTCCGCTATGATTCTGCACGCCTGCAAACGCGGCACCCCATTCCGGGTACAGGCGCTCTGCCAGTTTGACGAGGAGCTGCTGGTGACCCTGACCCAGTGCTCCCCCGATGAAGTGCCCGACGATGTACGCTGGCTCGATGTCAGCGAAGTTTCTTTCCGGGATTTGGATGCCTTGCTTCAGGAACGCTGGAAAGCTGGCTATGAACCGGTCGGAACCGTCACCAGCACCAGGGATTACGATCCGCTCAAACGTTTCCTTCTGGTGCAGCGCGCAGAAGCCCTCACTGCTCATAAACATAAAAAGTCCTGAGCGGATGACATGTGCAATCCATCCGCAAAACATAAATCTACGTCATTAAGAAAACGCCTTGGCGAATTTGTTCTTGACCTGGTGCTCTCCTGCATGCTCTTTTGTTTTGGCGGGCTTTCCCTGCAAGCTACACGGCGTATTGCCCGGATTTCCGTTTTCCTGGCACGCCCTTTTCTGGGCAGCCTGATCCGGGTCATCGAAGCCAATCTGAAAGTGGCCTTCCCCGCACTCGACCTGGCGGAAATCCGGGCATTGCGCACAAAAAACCTGCAATTCATGGTGGAGTTCGGCCTGGATTTTCTGCAGGCTCTGAAGCATCCCGGGCGTCTTGAAGCAAAAATGCGCCCATTCTTCCTGCCTGCCGAGCTGGACATGCCCGGGCAGGCGGGCGTTTTCTGCTCCCCGCACCTTGGCAACTGGGAGATGCTGATCCATTTTCTGCCTTCATTCGGACGCCCTTTTGTTGTCGTTGCTGCACAATTCAGCAGTCCGAAACTAAACCGGCTGCTGAATCAGGCCCGTTCCAGCAAAGGTGCCGAAATTATCTCCTCGGCAGGTGCGGCCTTGAAGGTACGCCAGGCCATCCATGAAAAGAAATTTGTGGGATTGCTGAATGATCAGAATATCAGCCCGAGGCATGGCGGCATCTTCGTCCGCTTTTTTGGATTGCCGGCAGCGACCAGCCGTCTGCCGGCGGCTCTGGCAAGACGAGAAAATACTTTAATTGCGGCGGCGGCCTGTTGCAAAACCGAGTCCGGCGAATTCGAAATGATTTATCAGCCGCTGCCCAAAACCTCAGATCAATATCAGAGCGACTGGGAACTGACTGCGGACCTGGTAGCCGCCAACGAAAAACTGATCCGCCAGTATCCGGAACAGTACCTGTGGCTTTACCGGCGCTGGCGCTATCTGCCCAATAACCTGACCGAAGAACAAAAAAACCGCTTCCCCTTCTACGCACTGCATGGCAAATATCCTTGCCAGAGTGAAATGCTCGACGCCATGAACCAGGATGCCGATTTACCTAAAGTGAATTGACGCATCCCTTTTTTAACAACGAAAAAACACAAAAAGACACGAAATTTTGTGTTTTTTCGTGTCTTTTCGTTGTAAAAAAACAGGATGACCACACGATGAATGATTTATCCTCCATACAGCATTTGGACTGCCTTGATCAAATCCGCATTCCCAACTTGCGCTGTTCTTCCATTATTGGATGCAAACCAGAGGAGCGCCTGCTGCCGCAGGCACTTTTGCTGACCCTGACCGTCTTCCTCGATACCCGGGAGGCCGCCGCCAGCGATGACCTGAATCTGACCGTCAATTACGCGTACCTGAGCAAGGATATCATTGGTTTTGTCAGCCGGTCGACCTGTCAGCTGCTGGAAACTTTGGCCAATCAGCTGGCGGATCATTGCCTGGCAGAATATCCGATCATGGCAATCCGCATCAGCATTCTCAAACCCGCCGGCATCGCCACAGCCGATGGCGCCATCCTCGAAATCACACGCTGCAAAAAATCTTGAACAGGAGTTTCACCTATGCATCAGGAATATTGTCTCGCCGGTGCCCGCCTGGTTGATCCCCTGCTCTCTCGCGATGAAATCGGAGACCTGGCCATCCGTGACGGAAAGATTGTCGCAGCAGAAGCCTTGTCCGACGCTGCCATCCGCCTTGATCTGCGCGGCAAAGTCGTTGCGCCCGGCTTTCTTGATCTGCATGTCCATTTGCGGGAACCCGGACAAACCCATAAAGAAGATATCGTCACAGCCACTCGAGCCGCAGCAGCCGGCGGCTTCACCACCGTGCTGGCCATGCCAAATACCGCACCGGCGATCGATTCCCCGGAAGCCTTCCGAGAATTCAACAGCCGCCTGCCCGGACGGGCCGTCATCGAGGTCTTGCAGAGCGTTGCCCTGACCCTCGGCAGAAAAGGCGAACAAGTCACCGATATCAAAGCCCTCAAAGCAGCAGGCGTCACCACACTGACCGACGATGGCAGCACCCCCCAGGACGAAAAGATCATGCGCAAAGCCATGCTGCTGGCAAAATCCTGCAATCTGCCGGTCATTGACCATTGTGAAGACCTCAGCCTCTCCAAACCCGGCGTCATGCATGCCGGAAAAATCTCGCAGAAACTCGGTCTTCCCGGACAGCCACGCCTTGCCGAAGAACGCATTGTCGAACGCGACATACGCCTCTGCCGCGAAACCGGCTGCCGCATTCATCTGCAGCATCTCAGCTCCGGCGGCTCCGTCCAACTCCTGCGCCAGGCCCGAAAAGAGGGCCTGCCGGTCAGCGGAGAAGTCACCCCGCATCACCTGTTCCTGACCGATCAGGCCATCGAAAAATTTGGCACCAATGCCAAAATGGCACCGCCTTTGCGCGAAGAAACCGACCGGCAAATGCTGATCGAGGCGCTCTGCGACGGAACCATCTGCGCTATTGCCACCGATCACGCACCGCACGCCCCTGACGAAAAAGCACAAAGCATGCTGCAAGCTCCCTTTGGCATCATTGGACTGGAAGCGGTCGTCCCACTCTGCCTGACCCTGCTCTACCACCAGGGACTGATTTCACTGCCGGAATTGATCGCACGCTTCAGCAGCGGCCCACGAGCAGTACTGGGGCTCCCGCCGGCTACCCTGACTCCCGGCGCAACTGCTAACCTGACCATCCTCGATCCCGATCACGAGTACCTTCTCGATACCGCAAAATTCCACTCAAAATCCCTCAATTGCCCCTGGCAGGGAATCCCCTGCAAAGGAAGCGTTCAGGGCGTCTTCTATCAGGGACAATGCCTTTTGTAACCACGAAATCAGTCCATCACAGAGATCTTGCGTCCCTGCTGGATGCTTTCCACAATGGATGCTCCGGTCAAAACGGCATAAATGCCGTCCTGGAGAGTCGGCAGGGAGGCTGCCGGCGGGCAGGCAAAGAGCTCAGCAAAGAGCAGCTTGTCCGCACCGCCATGGCTGCCGCTTTCGCGTTCAATCGGCACCTCCTCGGGTGTAGCTGAACCGAAACGGAAGATCCTTATGGATTCTTCCGGCACTGCCTTTTGATTATGCAGGTCATCGGTTCGGGACAGATACTGCAGCTGGCGGGCTTCAATGCGCCCGTTATCCCCCTGAATATGGATGACCTCGCCCTCATAGGATGCATACGCACACAGCGAATACGAGGCAAAAACTCCATTGGCGAAACGAATCGATGCGGCAAAGGTGTCTTCAATATCGATATCCGGGGACCAGATGCATAGATCCGGGGTATAGAGGGTCGAGTCAAAGAGGTCATGATCGTATTCGATGGCATCCGGACATTCCTGCCGGTGAGCGCATGTATGACAATGTTCGCCGGAAAAGCGGTGCGGAGCCCGGGCACCGTATGCAATCAGTGCTCCCGATGCGCTCACCTCGACTGCATGCGATTCCAGCAGATAATTCATCTTGTCAAAATGGTGGGAACTCTTGTGCAATTGCAGCCCATTGGACAACGCCCGGCGGGAATTCCAGCGCCGGAAATAACTTTTGCCATGCACCTGATCCAGGGTTTCATGATACTCCAGGGAAAGCACCCGCCCGATCGCTCCGCCAGCCAGCAGTTTCTTCAAAGTGCGGGCCACCGGACGATACCGCGAATTGTGACTGGTCACCGCAAAGACCTCCGGATTGCGCTCCCGGGCTGCCAGAATTTCCCGGCATTGCAGGCGGTTGATGCACAACGGCTTCTCACAGATCACCCCGATTTTACGATCCAGAGCCCGTACCAAATATTCCGCATGAAAAGCATCCACCGTGCCAATCAGCACAAGCTCCGGATGACACGCAGCACACAGCTGATCAAAATCCGTATACTGGGGCACCTGCAGCCCTGCAGCACGGGCAAAACCAGCCATCTTCCCAGCATCAATATCCATCAGAGCAATGATCTCATGCGTCCCCGCATAACTTTCACAAAGCGCCCTGGCAAAAGCCAGCATCCGCAAACCACACCCGACAATAGCCACTCGTTTCATTTTGGTTTCTCCTGAACAATAATCCAACCGCTTTGTTTCTATTTGTTTCTATTATAATTCATTCTTTCTATAAAACAAGCCTGTACATTGAAAAACGCGCCTGAGCAGAGTAAATTATTGAAATCGGTCACTCACCCCCATGATTGTCGTTCATTTCTTAGATTGATCGGTCCGATCCGTCCGATCTGTCCGATCTGTCCGATCTGTCCGAGATAAAAAAACCTGACTGACCGCTTACAAATTATCGAAAAGACTAGTACACGAAGCGGGGATTTTGTTCCATGGAACGGAAAAAGGATCAGGTTTACGGGCAGCTCAAACGCTCGATACTCGAGAATCTTCTGGCACCGGGCAGTCGTCTGCCAACGGAGCTTGAGCTGGCCAAAAGCCTGGGTGTGGGGCATGTCACGGTGCGCAGTGCTCTGGCTCGTCTGGAATCCGAGAGACTGATCGAGCGGATTCGCAGCAAAGGCACTTTTGTTGCCGAACAGAGCCGGCGCAAGACCTTTCTGCTGATTCTTCCGGACGGTGCCGAAAACCTGGAAACCCCCAGCCGCTATATTGCCGCCGGCATCGATGAATACGCAGAAGCCAAAGCAATCACCATTGAACGCTGCCCGGCCGGACTCTTTACCGCTTTCTCAGCCCATGAACGCGACGAGATCCGCAACAGGCTGCGACTTAGCGGAGTCATTATCGAAACTGGACATGCCCGCATCAATCCAGCACTGGTGACAGCCGTGCGGGAACTGGGCTTGCCTGCAGTCATCCCGCATGGACTGGCTTCCGACGCCGCAACGAGCGGATTTCTCATCCTGCGCACAGACGAACGCGCCGCTTTCTCCGATGCCTACCGGCATCTTGCCCAGAAGGGACACCGCCGTATAGCCAGCCTGTTCCTATGCCTGGCCGGCGAGGATTCCGGGCTCCTGCGCGGATTCTCCCGGACAGACCTGCTGGATTTTCTGCGTTACCATCATCTGGATCACCGCAAAACTCTGATCGTCGAAATTCCGAATGAGCCGGCAACCATTCGCAACACGGTTCGGCGCTGGATGCTGGGGCCGAATCCCCCCACTGCCATCCTCTGCCATTCCGACCGCCTGGCCATGCGCGTCTATAACGTATTGCGGGAAATGAATATCAGCATTCCCGGACAGGTTTCCGTCATGGGCTACTCGAACTATCCCGGCAGCCAGCTGCTGCTGCCACCGCTGACCACCATCGACACCCTGCTGAAAAACTGCGCCCGCATCGCACTCGATAAACTCCTCTCCGCCGAAGACTGGTTCCGTAAAGATATGACCCCTGCCGAAGTCTTTACACCCTATCAGCTGGTCGAACGCGAAAGCATCGTCGCACCAATATAGGGTGCAGGGTGCAGGGGGCAGGGGGCAGAGGACGTATAGGACGTATGCATAGGACTATAAGACAATGGGATTAACGAAAGATTCTGACATATATGTCCCATAGTCCCATTCATACGTCCTATGCATCACCCTGTCCCCTGTCCCCTGCACCCTGTTCCCTGCCCCCTGCCCCCTGCACCCTGCACCCTGCACCCTGCCCCCTGCCCCCTTTATAAAAACAAAAAAGACCGATTGAAAACAATGAAAAAAACCGATTGAAAACAATGAAAAAAACCGATTCAAGTAGATTTTTTTTGTTTTTGATGTATATTTTTTCGTTTAGCAAAACTTTTTTTCAATTTTGGTTGCGCTGGTATTATGTTTAACCTTGCTGATTACAAAGATCGTTCTGTGGACAATGCTGTCGCGAAAGCGCTGGCGACTTTTGGTTGTGTTTGCATTGAAGGTCCCAAATGGTCCGGTAAAACCTGGACTTCGGTAAAGCACAGCCGCAGCCAATTTTATTTAGGCGATCCGGAAGGCAATTTTCAAAACCGCACGCTGACCCAACTGTCACCCGCGGCAGTATTGAAAGGAGACAAGCCTCGATTGTTGGATGAATGGCAGGAAGTCCCGTCACTGTGGGATGCAGTGCGATTCGCGGTGGATCAGGCAGGGGCACCCGGGCAATTTATCCTCACCGGTTCATCCACACCAAAACGCAAGGGCATTCTGCATAGCGGCGCTGGGCGCATTGTCAAACTTCAAATGCGTACCATGTCGTTGTTTGAATCCGGCGATTCAAGTGGAAAGGTTTCTTTGCTGGGCTTGTTCGATCATCAATGCCCGGCGCAAATCACTGGTGATGTATCTCTAGAGAACTTGATCTATTTGGTCGTCAGAGGCGGATGGCCAGCCAGTATTGAACGCCCTCGCGACAATGCCGCAAGCATCCCGCTTGCATATGTCAATCTCCTGTTGGATGAAGATGTCTTCAAAATTGATGATATCCGACGAAATCGACGAAAGCTTGAATTGCTGTTGCGTTCGCTGGCGCGCAATGAAAGCACCACTGCAAGTATGACTCGTCTGCAGACGGATGTAAAAGAAAAGGACATGGAGGATATTTCCACCGATACAATCGCCGAGTACCTGGATTTGTTCTCCCGCATGTTTCTGCTTGCCAATCAGCCCCCATTCAGCCCGGCGATGCGCTCCTCTGTCCGTTTGAAACAAGCAGAGAAAAGACACCTCACCGATCCTTCACTTGCCTGCGCCCTGCTCAGAGCAACACCGGCAAAACTGCTGGCCGACTTAAATACATTTGGTTTCCTTTTTGAGGCATTGTGCGAGCGCGATCTGGATATCTATGCGCGCACTCTCGGCGGAACGTTGTATCATTACCAGGACTTCAGCGGAAGAGAGGTGGATGCCATTGTTGAGTTGCCGGATGGACAATTCGCAGCATTCGAGATAAAACTGGGTGCACAGCAGATCGACGAAGCAGCCAAAAATCTCCTGGCTTTTTCTGATCATTTGGAAAAAGCCAAAGTCGCCAAACCGGTATTTTTATGCGTGTTGTGCGGAATGAGTTCCTCCGCATATCAGCGCCAGGACAGTGTTTTTGTAGTACCCATAACAGCCCTGAAGCCGTGACTTTTTTTAACCACGAAAAGCACGAAATAGC
>JAQVUB010000074.1 GCA_028699735.1 Lentisphaeria bacterium
ATGGAGAAATTGCTGACTGCGCTCTGACATCCCACCCGCTGTTGCGGGAAGCCCAGGCAGAACAGGCCAGACGTCGCTTTGAACTCGAACTGAAAGGAATCCAGTGCACTGGCGCACTCGGCTTGGGCATCGAATTGGGTGTCCCCACCGGCTCCCACCTGCATAATGCCGTACTCTGGGACTATAGCCGCCTGCCACGCCCCCTGCTCTATGCCGACGGTATCTTCACTGGCGAGGATGTCCTCCCCCCAAAAGCCGTCCTTCCAGAACGCAAACCTGATCCGCGAATCCTGAAAAGCCTCGATCTCAAACCTGAAGAATATCAACTCGAACCCCTACCAAAACAGGGCAGCGGACGCCTGTTCTGCCGACTGAAAAAAGCGGAAAAATCCTGGGTCTGGTGTGCCTACAATCCCGAGCGTCGAGAAAACGCCGGCTATGCCGCCATCAGCGATTTCCTCTGCCGCCTCGGTATCCGTGTGCCAAAAATCCTCCATCACCAGCCAGATTGCTTTGAGATCATCATCGAAGACCTCGGCCAGAGCGATATGCAACTGGCCTCCGGACGCCTGATGAAAGATTACCTTTTCCAGGTTGTCGAGCAAATTGCCCGCTTGCATGTTCTCGGAGACCAGGCCGTCCGCCTCGAGGAACTACCCCTGCAGAAAGGTTTCACCAAAGGACTCTATGACTGGGAACGAGATTATTTCCGTACGCATATCCTGGATGCTTTCCTGAAAACTCCGGAACTGTGGACGGATGCCGCAGCCGAATACCGAATATTGAGGGACATGCTTTTACGGCAACCCCTGGTGCCCATCCACCGCGACCTGCAGAGCGCCAATGTCAAAGTCCGCAATGGACAAGCCTGGCTGATTGATTTTCAGGGCATGCGCCTGGGTTGCGCTGCATACGACCTCGGCTCCCTGCTCTATGATCCCTATCAATGCCACCCCAGTGAACTGCGCCAGGAAGTCTGGCAGGAATATAAACGCCAGGTCAGACTGCTGGGCGGAACTCCACCCCCGGATAAAATCCTCTGCGCCGCCGCATGCCAGAGACTCCTGCAGGCCCTCGGAGCCTACGGAAAACTCTGGCTGACCGACCACCTGGACTGGTACGCCCAGTTCATCATCCCCGGCCTCGAAATGCTCCGCCAGGCCGCCGGCGAAAGCAAGACCTTCCCTGCCTTGCAGCAACTCGCACAAGAAGCCTTGCCTCTGGCTGAAAGCCGCCTGACAGCGCTGAAGCAATCGAAAATTTGATGCAAAAAGATCACTGCGCCATGGGGTACTGACGTCTTTCATCTTTCAACGGGAACTACAAGGGAAAAATTATGAATTTTCTCATGTCTTTGCTGAAATACCGTTTAAGACGCAGGCGAATTGGAATATCCAACGAGCTGCATCTGTCTTCGAACATGTCCATAGATCTTGAAGCACCGCTTTCTCTTCATAAAATCGATTTGAATACCCGTGCTGATATCATTCCCCGCATTGGCGCTCATACCTATATCCGTTCCGGCTGCTATTTTTCAGCATTTCAGGAAATTGGACGTTTCTGTTCCATAGGGCCGTCTTTACGTTGCGGTGATATCAATCATCCCCTTGATCTGGTTTCCACACACCCGTTTGCCTACCGGCACCGCAGCCCCGATGATCCCGACTACCGATATCAAAGGCAGATTAAAGCACCTCCAGTAATCGGTCACGATGTATGGATCGGCAGTAACGCCATTATTATGTCCGGAGTCCGAATTGCCACTGGAGCGGTTATCGCCGCAGGTGCAGTCGTCTGCAAAGATGTCGCACCCTATGAAATTGTCGGAGGAGTCCCGGCGCGGCATATCCGATTGCGATTTTCAACGGAAATAATTGATAAATTGCTGGGCACCCAATGGTGGAATTATGATCCACAAAGCCTGCTGAACTTCGATTTTTCCAGCCCGGAAGCCTTTATTGAACAGTTTACCGCTGCAAAATTACAACCGGTTTCCTATCCGCTCTGGCGAATCCATGGACGAGGCAAGCGCATCGAACGCCTGAATACACCGTCCTGACTGCAAGCTTCAATTTTTCGCAAGACCAGTTTTATTCTCAAAATAGTCCACGGCTCGTTCAGCTCTGCTGTAGAAATCGGCAGTTTCTGCATATTTTCGGGTGGATAGGGTCGCCTGTTGCAGGTTATTCAATGCTTGGTACAGCACGAAATTGAGCTGTTCCTGGCGAAAAGGAAGATCCGTTATCAACCCGGCAGATTCTCGGACAAAAGGGCTGAATCCGCATTCTGAGCTGCAAACCACAGGTGTTCCTGCGGCAATGCTCTCAATCAAAACCGACCCGGCGGATTCATTGCGGGCAGGATGAACCATAAGATCTGCTGCCAGCAATAATTCAGGAATATCGCGGCGCTGCCCCAGAAAATGTACCTGCTTTTCAACCCCGGCCTTTCTGGCAAGTTTGGCAAAAGGTTGAAAATGCCCTCCCCCTGCAAAGAAAAACTCCACACGACTGCGGAATTCGACAGGCAACGCAGCAACCGCTTCCAGACTGCGGTCACAGCCCTTGCCCTGGGTGACTGCTCCGACCTGAATCAGCATGAACCGGTTGTCTGCGAGCCCAAGTTCCTCCCTTTTGCGGGCACGAATCGCTTCGGCATCCGCAGGACGCCGGCAGGCACTATTCATACCAGGCGGCAAAGACAAGAAACGTACCTCTTCTGTTTGATAATGCTGCCTATAATCTGACTTCTGACGTTCCGTAATATACAGGATTCGAGTTTGTCCCCCACGAGCAAAAATCCTTGCTTCCTGGCCGAGATAAGTCCGATAGCGGGGATGCAGGCGCAAGGCGAGCCGGGAATGCGACTTGGGTAATTCTTCCTGGAGGCAATTGTCTGCGGCAAAATAGAAATCCCCGCCGCCCATACGGTTAAATACCACTTTCAAAGAAAAATGCTCTGTACAGGTTGTCCTGTGAAAGGTTTTTTCAAACTCGGCAGCCTTTCCCCAGTTGGTCAGGCTATGCACCGGAAGCAGTTGCACCGTCAGCCCGTCTTCCCAGGGCAGTTCATCCTGCCATTGGGAGGTGTACACAACTACCTGATGACCGCGGCGAACAGCCTCACGGGCAATCCGCAACATATCAGACTGCAATCCACCAAAAGGGAAATACTTGAAAATTGCAAAAGCTATACGCATTGTTTAGATTGTCTGATAAATGATTTTACGTAAATGTGCGAAATCTAATGATCGGAGTAAATATTTGACAAAGTGCATCTGAATCCTTTTTTAGAAAAAGTTACCACACCCAACAAAACAAGGAGATTCAGAAGCAAGGAAAAATTAACATGGATTTAGTGTTTTGCAACTCAGTCGTATACTTTTCATTCGACGAGTTGGTCATGAAGAGAATAGGTCAGTAACCAACGCCACCAAGTGTTTTCGGAAATCCTGTTTGTAATTGCACAGTGGAATGTTAGCTTATGGTCTAAGCATTATGAGTATAGAAGGAAAGGACGGTTCTCACGTGCGATTCGGTAGAATTCATCAAGGCAGGATGAGCAGACAACAAAAACTTAGCGGATATGAGGGCTTGCCGGTCGGGACGCACTGTGTAGATTGCGGTAATTGCAGCAATGTGTGCATGCATGGAGTGTTAGGCCGCTGCACCGATGCCAGCGGTTTCAAACATGTAGAAATCTTACACCCCGATCAATGCAAAAAATGCGGGAAATGCCTTGATGTATGTCCCATGATTTCCTGTGAAAATGGCAACCGTCAACCGACAGTGTACGCTGGTTGGCATCGTGACGTTGATGTCGTCCGTGCCAGCACATCTGGTGGCGTGTTTAGTGCGATGGCGCAACGTATGTTTAAACTGGGCGGATTGGTTGCTGGTGTAGAGCTGGAACGCTTGAACGGCAGATATGTTCTTGCGTCGAACATGAGCGAACTGGCTGCATTGCGCGGTAGCAAGTATGTTCCCTCGTCTATTTCCGATGTGTATACAGCTATTGACGAGGCGTTGAGGTCAGGACGTCCTGTGCTTTGTGTGGGGCTGCCTTGCCAAATTGCTGCGCTAAAATTGTTTTTTTCATCAAGTAAGAATTCTGCCAAACTAACGACTGCCGACTTAATTTGTTCCGGCATGCCAGCGCCAAAGATACTGGAACTTGAATGCACCCACACGGGTATGGTGGTGACATCGTTTCGAAATAAGTCTGGCCACAGCTGGAAGACTTCTCACGCGTTGTGCGGAATGGATTCGGCAACTGGTCGTGAAATTCGTGTGTGCCTGAATAAGTCGCCGTTCTACAGCGGATTTAGTGACAGGTTACTATTGCGAAAAGCATGCCACGACTGTCCTTATGCCCGGTTGCCTCGAGTAGGAGACGTGACCTTAGGCGACTTTTGGGGGCTGAGTCGTTTCAGGGAACGCCAAGCTGATGGCGTATCTCTTGTATTTGCCAATAACGATGCAGGTGTCAGCTACCTGGCCGACTGTGGAAAATACATGGAGCTTTATGAGTCCTCGCTGGCCGAAGCTGCACCCGGTAATCCCAGAATATACTGCGGAAAGGCCGCATACCTGGAACATCCTTTGCGCAAAATGATGGACTTTGCCTGCAAATATTTCCCATGGTCCGCTATTAAATTATTGTATGGCGGAACCTACAGGCGGATTTTCCTGGGCAAGCTGCCGTTCGAGGTTCTATACCCGGGTTTTTTAAGAAAGGATGTCCGAAAAACGTACAAGGAAGGCTTGGCGAGCATCCTACTCGGCGATAAAAATGCAGTACCAGCTGTCCCTGCCATTGGAATATTGACATTCCACATGGCTTCCAACTTCGGTGCCGTGCTTCAGACTTACGCTTTGTTGATGACACTCTCAAAATGCAATCCAGGAGCATTTGTCGAGGTTTTGGACTACCGCCCGAAGTGGATGGACCGAAAGGTGTCACGCTTAAAACTCCGAAAACATGCACAGCGCAGCGAATTTGTCGATTTTGTCAGGCGGTATTTGGTGTGTACTAAAATCGCCTCCTCTGATTTGATGACCTGCATAAATGCCTTGCGTGGAAAAGGCCCTAAAAGCGTGGTTGTTGGAAGCGACCAGGTATGGAATCCGGCAATAACCCGTGACTCCTGGCTGGACTATTTTCTGGGATTCGAAAACGACCAATGCCGCCGCATATCGTATTCCGCAAGTTTTGGTGAGACAAGTCTGAACTGCAGTGCTGAGAAGTCTGCACAGATTGGGATGTGCCTGGGCAAGTATGCACGGTTGAGTGTGCGTGAGAAGAGTGGCATTGGTATAGCATCGAAACTGGGGCGTGCTGATGCCGTCCAGACTTTAGACCCGACTCTGGCAGCAGATTCAAACATATACGAAATTCTTTTACAGGAAGCACACGAGGCGCCTTGCGGTTTGCTTGGTGTTTTTTTAGATGAGATGCCCTTACATACAAAAATGTTGCACGGCTTGTCTACAGCTAGCGGTCTCAAGGTAAGGGTGATCAGCGGCAAATACAGACCATTTTCCAGCCTTGACAGACCGTATACGACGTCTGTTCCTGACTATCTTATGTCCATCAAGACGGCACGCATGGTACTGACGGACAGCTATCATGCACTGGTGTTCTCCCTAATATTCCGTCGTCCCTTTGTTGTTGTGCCTTCTGGTAAAAATGCCAGACGTTTTGAGCGAATTCGAGATTTGCTGGAAATGACTGGTCTTGCGGAACGTGTGGTGAATGACTTTAGCGCAGAAAAATGCATGTCCTTATATGCTAAAACGATAGACTATGATGCCGTGCATGCTCGTATTGCTGACATGAGGCGTAGTTCACAGGAGTTTCTAAGACTTGAATCCGTAAAGTAGCCTATTGCAGGTGCTTCACGAATTCATGTATTTTACTCGATCCGTATGGTTGCTGTTCAATTTGCAGCCAAGAAATTTTTTACCGAATTCCTTTTCCAGTTTTCGGACTCTGGCTTGCAATTTCCTTATCACTGTTTCTTTATCTGGACAGTTTCGGGCGTTTGCGTTGCAGGTCCCATGCTGGTCATAGCTGTCAAGAAACGTATCAAGCAATGCCTGATTCGGCAGGGCAGTCAGTGCATGGGAACAAAACTGTACCAGATTTTGGAGTCTTGCGCCCCGGTTAACAATTCCTATTTTCTTCGCGGTTCGGTCATTATCCAGAAAAATCAGCTTTCCATCGGGTCCCATGCAGATATTTCCTGGCAGGCAATCCCCATGCACAAAGCCTTTATCATGCAATTCACGGATACCCTGCCCGGCTTTCTGAAGTATGCCTTCTCGCACGGCATTGTCAGCGGCATCTTTCAGCAAGTCGCTGACCAGAGAATAAGGGATCTCAGCAGTAACCAGAATGTCTTCAAAACGACATGACGAAAAGCAGCAGGAGCTCACTGCCAGCAAAGGCAAAGGACAGCCCAGATCCGCCAAGCGCATTTGCTCAGAAACATGCCAGATCGCAAGCGAACGGGGTGTCCGCAACAGGCTTTTCAAAAAATACCAGCCTCGCCCGGTTCCGGCACCACAGATGCGTTTGAAATAAACCACCCCATTGGGGGTTTCAATTCGGCGAACAACCCGATCCGGCTTGTCAACAATGACTTCACCGGAATCCGCCAGCTGATGGATATCAGCAAACACACTCTGCCAGCCTTCGCGAACCAGCCCCTTCCAACGGCCTATGATAATTTTCTGACTTTCTTGCATTTTTCAAAGCAGGCAATGTTGTAAAACAAGCAGGGGCAGTCTTTCAACCACCCCTGCTCAGTAGAAAATCCATGGTTGGATTATTTGATATCGATCTTCAGGCCAATGGCTTTGTTGAAGTTGTTGAATGCGCTCATCAGGGCAGCCACTTCCAAAGCGGCAGTGATCTCTTCATCGGTCACCCCAGCCGCTTTTGCACCGGCACGGTGGGCACTCAGACAATATTCACAGCCATTGACTGCACTGACCGCAATGGCAATGAGTTCTTTAGTTTTGGGATCGAGCCCCTTGCCGGCGGCCGTATTCAACTGCAACAGGGAATCCAGAAAATCACCGTTGCGCCCCATAGCTTGAAATACTTCCGGCAAATACCCGAATTTTTTCTCAATGCCTTCCTGCATTTGCACTGCTTTCGCATCGCCGTCTTTCTGATACAGTTTTACAGAAGCCATTCTATCCTCCTTGACCAGTGTTGGTTTTCAATCGCACCGCAAAAACTGTCATAGTATCAGGAAACCCCACAGACTGTTTTTGCAACAAACTAAAGATACAGCTTCATTGAGCAAAATTCAATTTCATAATTTCCACCACCGTGGATTTTTTCTGCGTGATTTGTACCGGGTAAAACTGGTAATGCAGGGCTTCTTTTTGAACAACGAAAAGCACGAAAAGACCCAAAAAATACATGGAAGCGGCTTTGATTGCGAGCATGCGTCGTACTTCCCATGAAACTTTTTCGTACTGCTGAAGCATTACCCGGATTTGATTTTCTCTGAAGACAGGGCATTGTATAAACATTGATTTCCGGACTTATTTTCAACCCCTTTTCAGGAGTTTCCATCCATGTATACGGCCTCTTCTCAACGTTACCAGCAGATTTCCTACCGCCGTTGCGGAAAAAGCGGCATCCGTCTTCCACTGATTTCCCTGGGACTCTGGCACAACTTTGGCAGCATTGATGACTTTGCCAACGCCGAAAAAATGGCTCATACTGCCTTTGATCTGGGCATCACCCATTTTGACCTGGCCAACAATTATGGTCCGGAGCCCGGCAGTGCTGAGCGCACTCTGTCACAAATCCTCAAGAATGGGCTTGGAAAATACCGCGATGAACTGATCATCTCGAGCAAAGCCGGCTATCTGATGTGGCCTGGCCCCTATGGCGAATGGGGCTCCCGGAAAAACCTGATCGCCAGCTGTGATCAGAGTTTGAAACGCCTCGGCCTCGATTATATCGACGTCTTCTATCATCACCGCCCCGACCCCGAGACCCCCCTTGAAGAATCCATGACCGCACTGGCAGATATCGTGCGCTCAGGAAAAGCCCTCTACGCCGGCATCTCAAATTATCCGGTGGATCGCGCAAGGCAGGCTTTCAGCATGCTGCGTGAGCTCAAAGTGCCCTGCCTTCTGCATCAGATCAATGTCAGTATGCTCAACCGCCACTACGAAGAAGAGGGCATGTTTGATCTGCTCGACTCCGAAGGCGTCGGCGGCATCCTGTTCTCCCCGCTGGCGCAGGGATTGCTCAGCGATAAATATCTGCAGGGTATCCCGGCGGACTCCCGCGCAAAACGAAACTATTTCCTCAAAGAATCCAGAATTA
This sequence comes from Lentisphaeria bacterium, assembly GCA_028699735.1. GTDB lineage: Bacteria > Verrucomicrobiota > Lentisphaeria > Oligosphaerales > Oligosphaeraceae > JAQVUB01. Next base: position 8,356 of record JAQVUB010000074.1, read on the forward strand.
CTCCCGAACTCCTGGAAAAAATTACCCGTCTGAATCAGATTGCCTCGGAGCGTTCGCAGACTCTGGCTCAGATGGCTATCGCCTGGGTGCTGCGCTTCAAGGGAGTGACTTCCGCCCTGATTGGAGCCAGCCGTCCGGAACAGATCATTGAACTGGTCAAAGGCACGGAAAACAGCAGTTTCTCCCCCGGAGAACTCGCCGCAATCGATCAAATCCTGCATGCTTGAACGAATTCTTTGAACAACGAAATGCACTAACAGACACGAAAAATTTTCATGGAAGAGGCCTTGACTGTAAGAATGCGTCGTACATCCCATAAATTTTTTGTGTCATTTTGTGTCTTTTCGTTGTTCAAAAAGAATCCCTCCGTTACCCAGGTTCACTGACGTATTACTTGGATCGGATTTTCCTTTGGCCAATCTCCTGATTTCTGCTTGTTTTATGCGCTTACGAGACTACAGTATAGGATCATCCAAAATTAGCCGGAGAGATGGCTGAGCGGTCTAAGGCAGCGGTCTTGAAAACCGCCGTGTGGGCAACTGCACCGTGGGTTCGAATCCCACTCTCTCCGCCATTT
>JAQVUB010000075.1 GCA_028699735.1 Lentisphaeria bacterium
CTTCACCTAGATGATATCGCCCACGCTTTTTCTCAACATCATCGAGCCCCTGTGACGCCTCAATAATATACATGTCGCCCTGCCTCAGCGTAATCGTGCCGCGCAGCATCCCCATCTTCCGGTTGAGAATCTCCAATACCTTGTCAAGCAGGGCCTGAACATTGCGCTCATGTACCACTGCCGAACTGATCTCAAACAATACGCTTAAGGCGGAATGTGTCAATGACTCCATAAAAAATATTCTCCTGGCATGGTAAAGCCTTAATGTAATATAAATCTAACGTTTTGCCATCGTCTTTTTTAACCACGAAAAGCACGAAAAGACTTGGGGTGGGCTGGCGCCCACAACCTATTGTTATCAGCTATCAGCTGTCAGCCTGTCCATCAAAGTCCATCGTCCACGTCCATAAGGTCCATAAGGTCCATAGGGTCCATAAGGTCCCTCGTCTATCGTCTTTCGTCCATTTAACCTTCTTCAAAAAACAAGAAGTTTGGCGATAGTAGTACAAGTTGTTCGTACTACTATCGCCCCAATTCTCTTTTTTTGAGAAAGATTTTTTGAAACAGGACACGCAAGTTTCTATCCATGAGATACTTTCTCATTTTTGAGATTTTTTTTGGGTTTTGATGTGATGAAAGCGAAACACGATACCGGCGGGGACGCCGAGGAGGGAAAGGTCCACACAAGCTTGCACAGACCAAGGGGAGCCGGCGAGACACCGGCGCTCCATATTCCCTCCGACACATGTTGACAAGGAGGGAAGTGACCACATATGGTTGATGGTACGAGCATGAAATTTTGCACAGCGATCTCTTACCGCAACGCAACAACCTTAAAAAATTTTCGAGTCTTTTTGTGTTTTTTCGTTGTTAAAAAATAGGTTGTGGACGCCAGTCCACCCCAAGCCTTTTCGTGCTTTTCGTGGTAAAAAAAAGAACCAGGCTACTTTCTTTTTTTCGCCGCCGGGTTTCCAAGCGGCTTGCAACGATTATATTATATCAATTTTTTAATTAGGCAGGTTAGACGGAAACTGGTCATGGACAGGAAAGCCACCATCGAACGCAAGACGAACGAAACCGACATCCATCTGGAATTCGGCCTGGAACCTTGTTGTGTCAAAAACCAGATACAAAGCGGCGTGCCTTTCATGGATCATATGCTGGACGCCTTTGCACGACATGGACGATTCTCCCTCAAGCTGACTTGTACAGGGGATCTCGAAGTCGATGCGCATCACACTCTGGAGGATTTGGGACTCGCGCTTGGCCAGGCCTGCAAAGCAGCTCTTGGCGACAAGCGCGGGATCACTCGCTTCGGCATGGCCTGCATCCCGCTCGATGAAGCGCTTGCTCGCGTCGTCATCGATCTTTCGGGAAGACCCTACCTCGGCTGGCGGGTTCAGTTGCCGGAATGGCAGGCTGGCGGCGTCAGCTCCCGTCTCTACCACGAATTCTTCCAGGCCCTGGTCAATACCTCCGGCATGACTCTTCATATTGATCTGCTCTGCTGTGAAGAAAATCACCATGGCCTCGAAGCAATCTTCAAGGCCTTCGGAAAAGCCCTTCGGCAGGCCGTTGATCCCGACCCGACCCTGAATGATCAAGTCCCCTCAACCAAAGGAGTCCTGGCTTAAGCAAGCCAAACCGGACCCCATTTATTCTTTTTGGAGTATATCATGCCTGATTCTGATCTCAGTACGATGCGGCACAGCGCTGCACATATCATGGCGGCAGCGGTGCAATCCCTCTGGCCCGACACCAAGTTCGATATCGGCCCATGCACCGATGACGGTTTCTACTACGATTTCGACATGGAACACCGTCTCAGCAATGAGGACCTCAAGGAAATCGAAAAAATCATGCGGAAAATGCTTGGCCGCAAGCTCCCCTTCGAACGACGCGAAGTCAGCCGCCAGGAAGCGCAGCAGTTCTTCGCCGAAAAAAAGCAAACCTTCAAACTCTCCCGTCTGGAAGACATCCCGGAAAATGAAGCTGTCTCCCTCTACCAATGCGGTGATTTCACCGATCTCTGCAGAGGGCCCCATGTCGAACACAGCGGACAGATTGGAGCAGTCAAATTGCTCTCCGTAGCCGGATCCTACTTCCGCGGCGATGAAAAGAATCCGATGTTGCAGCGCATTTATGGCACGGCTTTTTCCAGCAAGGAAGAGCTGCAAGCCTGGCTGACCGCCATTGAGGAAGCCAAGAAACGCGATCATCGCCGCATTGCCACGGAGATGGAGCTTTTCAGCACGCATGAGGAAATTGGTCCTGGCCTGGTTTGCTGGCATCCCAATGGTGCCCGTATCCGTAATACCATTGAGACCTTCTGGAAAGCCGCTCATTATGCACATGGCTACGAAATGCTCTATACACCCCATGTCGGAAGAAGCACACTCTGGGAAACCAGCGGCCATCTGGACTTCTATCGCGAAGGCATGTACTCCTCGATGGATATTGATGGAGACCCATACTACGTCAAACCGATGAACTGCCCTTTCCATATCATGGTCTACAAATCCCGCCCGAGATCCTACCGGGAACTGCCCTGCCGCTGGGCCGAACTGGGCACTGTCTACCGCTACGAAAAAGCAGGAGTCCTGCATGGCCTTATGCGAGTGCGCGGATTCACTCAGGATGACGCACATATCATCTGTACCCCTGAACAGATCGAGGCCGAAATCCGCGAAGTCTTGCGCTTCAGCATGTATATCTGGAAATGCTTCGGTTTCAAGGAAATCAAAGCATACCTGGCAACCCGGCCGGCAAAAGCCGTCGGAGACCCCGCCCGCTGGGAACAGGCCATCCAGTCGCTGCTCAGCGCGGTTAACGCTGAAGGTGTGCAGTGTGACGTTGACGAAGGCGGCGGCGCGTTCTATGGGCCAAAAATCGACCTGAAAATCAAGGATGCTCTCGGGCGTGAATGGCAGACGACGACGATCCAGTTCGATTTCAACCTGCCCGAACGCTTCGATATCAGCTACATCGGCAGCGATGGACAAAAACATCAGCCCTACATGGTGCATCGCGCACTGCTCGGTTCCCTCGAACGATTCTTCGGAATCCTGATCGAACACTACGCAGGCGCATTCCCAACCTGGCTGGCACCCGAACAGGTCAGAATCCTCCCGATCAGCGAAAAATTCGAAGAATATGCCAGCAAAATCGCCATCCAACTGCGCGAACAACAGATTCGTACGGGGATCGACCTCGAGGCCGATCCGATTGGCGGCAAAATCCGTCGTGCCCGCGGTCAGCGCATTCCATACTTGCTGGTCGTCGGCGAAAAGGAACTGGAAAATGGCAGCGTCGCTGTACGCAGCCGTGCCAACGGCGAGGAAGGAGCCGTCCCATTCCAGGAATTTCTTGAGCGCATTCAAAAAGAAATTACTGATATGGCGTGATTTTTGCAAAAAACACAGTACATTGTTTTCAGGTGAAGAGCCCGGGATGGCCGGTTTTCAATCCCGGCTCTCACCAACGGTGCGGCTCTTTGCCGCGGGTCTCTCCTTAGTCCAAGGTTAACAGAGGAGTTTTATCAGGTGCGTCAGCTAAAAATGGGTGACAGATTCTTCAGAGGTAAAAAAGTACGTCTGATCTCACAGACTAATGAACAGCTCGGTGTATTCCCCTTCGAGACAGCCTTATCCATGGCTGCCGATGCCCAGCTGGATCTGGTAGAGATGCCGTCCAAAACCGATCCACCAGTTTGCCGTATTATGGACTTTGGCAAACACCAGTTCGATGAGGCAAAACGACAGCGCGAGGCCAAACGCGCACAGGTGCAGCCAAAAGTCAAAGAAATCAAAATTCATCCCACCATCGATGACAATGATTTCCAAATTAAAAGCCGGCACATGATTGATTTTTTGACAAGAGGTGATAAAGTAAGAGTTTTACTTGCTTTTCGCGGACGAGAGTTGGCACACCCGGAAATCGGCGAACAGGTCTTGAACCGCCTTTTGAAAACGGTTGAAGAAATCGCCAATTTGGACTCACCGCCAAAACGGATGGGGAAAAGCATCACTGCTGTACTCTCCGTCAAACCGCAATACCGCAAAGAAAAAATCAAGCCCGAGAAGCCCAACGAATAGTAATACTAAATCTTTATAACAACGAAAAGCACGAAATGGCACGAAAAAAATCATGGCAGTGTCGTTGAGTGCTTAAGCTGACATGAGTGGACTTGCCATGATTTTTTTCGTGCCATTTCGTGTCTTTCGTTGTTAAAAAGATACTGATACAATTCTGTCGTTTCGTACTAGCGGAACGGCAGCATTATTTTGCGATGCCATCGACCGACCTGCTGATGTCTGCAGATTTGGGAGCTGGCTTGCCTGCAAAGAAAACTCGCAACTCGAAGGAACGAAGATGCCAAAGATGAAGACCAGAAAAGCCGCTGCCAAACGCTTTAAGCAGACTGGCACCGGAAAATTCATGCACAATTGTGCAAATGGGCGACACATTCTGACAAAAAAGAGCTCCAAACGTAAGCGTCGGCTGGGCCAGGCAGCGGTCGTCAAAAAGACGGAACTGTCCCGCATGAAAGCCAGCTTCCCTTACGGTTTGAACTGAGTCCAGCATGGATCGGCCGGAAAACTGAAATCCGGTAACGGGTCCGCAAAGAAGGAGATTACAAAATGAGAGTCACATGTGCCCCAGCTTCCCGCCTGCGCCGCAAAAGAGTCCTGAAACAGGCTCGCGGTTTTCGCGCCAATCGCAGCAAACTGATCCGTCAGGCTTATATTTCTGTTGACCGCGCCATGGCTCATGCCTATGTTGGACGGAAACAGAAAAAACGCCAGTACCGCGCCCTTTGGACGCAACGCATTAACGCCGCCTGCCGTGCCCAGGGTTTCAAATACAGCTGGCTGATTGACGGGCTGAAAAAGGCCGGCATCGAAATCAACCGGAAGATGCTTGCTGAACTGGCCGTCAATGACGCCCCGGCCTTCAGCCTGTTTGTTGAAAAAGCAAAGGCCGCCCGCTAAGGGTCGACCTGTTCACGACAATAAAAAAAGCATGGTTAACTCCATGCTTTTTTTTTGAAGAAATCCCTGAAGACAAAAAAACCCGGTCGAGTAACCGGGATTACAGACAAATAAAAATGGCATCTCCAAGGGGATTCGAACCCCTGTTGCCGGGATGAAAACCCGGTGTCCTAGGCCTCTAGACGATGGAGACAAAGTCCTGTTTTTCGACAGTGAGTTTAAAATAGCCCTACTTCTCCAGTTTTCAAGCCGGCTTTCTCCTTTTTCCAGATTTTTCCTGCAATTCTTTTTAAACACCGAAAAGACACAAAATGACACGAAAAAAATTCATGGGCTAACGACGCATTCTCGCAGTCAATGACGCTTCCATGAAATTTTTTCGTGTCTGTTCGTGTCTGTTCGTGGTAAAAAAAATGCACCCGTTCGAGAACTCCTTCCCATGTCAGCAAAAACCGATCAACATCCTTTGAAAGTGCAGTGCCCATTCTGCCATACACGGCTTGATTTGAGTGATTTGCCGGCATTTTCAGAAATCAGTTGCCCGAAGTGTGCTGCACCGCTAACCGTTCCCAGCTGGTTCCAGAAAATATTACTCGAGGAAGTTCTCTGTGTCCGCCCAGGATTGCAGGTATTCCGGGCATTGGATCCAACCCTGGATCGGGAAGCCTGCGTCAAATTGATGCATAGTGCCAGCCTAACTCAATGCCCTCTGCCGGATTCCAAAAGCCCATATCAGGAAAAACAGCTCAATGCCTTTCTGGAAATTTTCCGGAAGATGTCGTTGCTGGTGCATCCTGCTATTGTTCCAGTCTGTTCCTGCAGTGCCATCGAGGGTGCAGTCTATGGCGTCACCCGATATATCAAAGGAACCACTGTAAGCCGGCCAGCTGACCAGAACGAGCTTCCTGCCTGGCCCCTGTTGCTGAAACATGCGAAAACGGCCATCGAAGCCCTGTTTTATGCAGCCAAAAATGGACTCTCTCATGGTCACTTGACCCCCGCTAATCTGCTGATTGACCAGGATGACAGCCTGTTCATTACCGATTTCATGATTGCCTTCAGCATCGGGAAGGACATCGCTTCTGAACCCTGGACAGCACCAGAAGTCGCGGCAGGACAGGAACCAACTTGCAAAAGCGACCTGTTCAGCCTCGGCGTCTGCCTCTATGAATATGCCACAGGGAAGTTGCCCTGTTCCGAACAACAGGAAGAATGGAGGGCAGGTACCCTGAGTCCCACACCCCCCAGTCAACTCAATCCCAACCTGCCAGAAAAATTTTCCGGAATTCTGTTAAGAATGCTGGCATTGGCTCCAGAAGATCGTCCAGCCGGCTATGCTTCCTTAATCGAGGAGTTCAATGTGCTGGGCAAGGGTTCCGGGCGCGGATTGCAACGCAAACAGACTCATGCCCGAAAACTGCTGCTGGCAAAATCCTCAGGACACCCGCAATTGCGACTGATCACCCCACGCAAACGCAAGGGCAGCAACTTGTTGAACCTGCTGATTACTGTCCTGATCCTGGCAACCGTAGTCCTGTCTGGAATCCTGCTGTTGCGAAACATGCCGGTGCAGGATAAACTGCATGAAATTGGACTGCTGAAAAATGGCAAACTGAACCTGCAGGTTATCCCCAATATGGATATCCCTGCTGAACAAGCGGACTCCCAGGCAGATGAACCCGAGCCCAAATCAGAAGACAACGCCTTGCAGACTGGATTTCATCTCCCCCCCGAAAGGATCGCATCGCGCCCGCGCCCGGCAGATTATGATTTCAAGGCAGTGCGGGAACAAGTCAGTACTTATCTTGCAACGATCCCTCCGGAAGCTATCGAAACCGAAAAAGAGCGCATCCGGTATTTAGGCAGTTACAAGACGTATTTGCTCAGCAAAATCAGTAAAATGGCCTATTCGCCAACAAATCCGGCCGGCATCCGTTTGAAAAGTGGCGAGCAGGTTTCCGGCAATGTTACCATGTTCAGCAATGAAAATGCACTCAAGGTACGCCAGAACGGGAAAAAATCCTCCTCCCTGCGAGAAATTCCCTGGGCGGAGCTGCCGCCGGCCGAGGTGCTGAATATGGCTTATTCCTATGTCCAGCGAAACGCAGAGGAAATCAAGGGGGCAAAAAGCGTCTCTCAAAAAAAGCTGGAAGAGGTCTTTGACGAATTTTTCTATCTGATCCTGCTGGCCGACTGGTATCAGGAAAGCGAAGCCTTGAAAAAATACTGCCAGGAGGCCGCACAACTTCCCCTGGATGGGGTCAAAGAAAAATTGTGTCAATACATCCAGTGGCCCGATTGAAAAGTCATAGTCAAACGGGGTTGCTGTGCTATTTTTTAACAACGAAAAACAAAAAGAAATCATAGCAGTGACGTTAACTGCTTGCATTGTGTCCTTTTTATGATTTTTTTTTCGTACTACTATCGCCCCAATTCTCTTTTTTTGAGAAAGATTTTTTGAAACAGGACACGCAAGTTTCTATCCATGAAACACTTTCTCATTTTTGAGAATTTTTTGGGGTTTCTTGTTTGTTGTGATGAAAGCGAACCGCGAAGCCGATGCCGGCGAGACGCCGAGGAGGGAAAGGACCACACAAGCTTGTACGGATCAAGGGGAGCCGCCGAGACGCCGGCGCTCCATATTCCCTCCGACGGAGACAACAAGGAGGGAAATTACCACATAGGGTTAAAGGTGCAAGCATGAAATTTTGCACAGCGATCTCTTACCTCAACGCAGCAACCCATAAAAAATTTTCGTGCCTCTTCGTGTTTTTTCGTTGTTAAAAACTAGGCTGTGGACGGCAGTCCACCCCAAGCCATTTCGTGTCTTTCGTTGTTAAAAAAACTCTGATACCCAGTTCCACTGACGCATTCCATTGAACCCATGCAAATACGACGTTTTTACAGCCCGCAGATTCCTGTAATAGATGACACCCTGCTGCTGCCGGAAAGCGAAGCCAGGCACGCGCTGAAAGTGTTGCGCCTGCGCCCCGGCGAACGACTGCTGCTGCTCGATGGCAAAGGCACAATCGCTGAAGCTGAACTGCTCGACAGTGACCGCACTGGACGAACGGCCCCCTGCCGGATCCTCAGCAGAACCCTCCACCCGGCACCCTCCCCGCAGTTCCGGCTCTATGTCGCACCTCCACACGGCAAGGGATTCGACCTGCTTCTCAAAGCCGCCACCGAACTGGGAGTCACACAAATTTCCCCGATCCTCTGCAGGCATGCAGTGTCCAAGCCGGAAAGCGTCAGCGAAAACTGGCAGAATGTGCTGATTGCCGCCTGCAAACAGGCCATCAACCCATTCCTGCCACAACTCGACCAGCCAGCAGAATTCAAAAAGGCACTGGAAAATGCCAGCGAAACCAGCTTCTTCGGCGCCGTTCCGGACAGCCATGCCAATCCCCTCCTCCCAAAGCTCCATACCGCTTCGAATCTCGCCCTCTGGATCGGCCCGGAAGGCGGCTTCGCCCCCGACGAAGAAAAGGGCCTGCTGCTGGCTGGCTGCCACCCGATTACTCTGGGTCATTGTGTCCTGCGCGTCGAAACGGCAGTTCCTGCACTGCTCGGCCTGATCCATGGCCTGCTGAAAGCCCCCGAAAACCTCTAACATGACAGGCATCACCCTACCAACTCAAGCAAAAGTCCCCGGACTCTGTGTGCTGATCCAGCGTATCTGCCGGATCCCTGCGGAGTGTACCACCTGGGAGTGTAAGCTCGGATTCCTCTGCCTGATCAGCAATATCCCCATCGGAATTATCGGCGCGGCAAGCTGCATCCTGCTCAATACCGTCACCGATAAACCCGTATTCCTCCTGCTGGGTACCATTATCTATGCAAGCTCCTGGCTCATCCTCCCGCTCGGCATCTTCCTGACCGGAAAACACCTCACCTCAAAAATACGAAAAAATATACGCATC
>JAQVUB010000076.1 GCA_028699735.1 Lentisphaeria bacterium
CTTCTCGCCATCTTTCACCACGACTGCGCCAACCATTGGATTCGGCGAACAGAGCCCCCAGCCCTTTTCCGCCTCCTTCAGAGCCAGACGCATCCAGTATTCATCCGTATGTGTTCGATTCCCCATTTAACCGGTTTCCATGGTATTTTTTTTCACAACGAAAGACACTAACGACCCGAAAAAATCGTTTCGGGCTGTTTAGGGTTTTTTCGTTGTTAAAGACTTATTCTGTTGCAAAAACCGCTTCTTTTGCCGTCTGTAATGGAAATTTTGCAAAGAGACACTACTTTTCTGTCAGGAGCCATTTCAGCATCCCGGCAACTGCACTGCTGCTGCTTTCCCGGGTCATTTGTTTAATTTACACAGCAAAGAAAGGAAGGCAATATGGATGACGATTTCAAAGACGTTTTGTCAGTCTTCTCCGATGAGCCTGAAAAAACGGAAAAGCCTGCTGCCGAAGAGGCAAAACCCGTAGAGGAAGAGAAACCCGAAGCCACTCCCGCTGCAGCGCCCGGCGGCCTTAAAAAGCCCTTGCCCGGCAAAGGCTTTCAACGCCCCATGCCTGGCGGGAAATTCGCCCGCCCCCCAGCCCCCGGCACATCCCCGGCACCTGCAGGAAAAGCCGCCACGCCAGCCCCAGCGGCAACGCAGACACCCCCGCCGCCCAAGCCGGCAGTACCGACAGCAGTCGCTCCCATCCTTCCACCCCCGCCAGCGAAGGCAGGCAGTCCCTTAAACAGTTTCCTGCTGATTGTCGTTGCGATCCTCAGCCTGATCAGTCTTTTGATCAGTGCCGGAGCCTTGGCAAAAGTCAGCAGCATGCGCGCAGAAATGAAATTGTTGAACGAAACAATGAAAGAGGTGCGTATTTCCGCCGACCGCTCCTGGCAGATTAAATGCGGCATTTTCGTGCCCGTGCCCAATCAGCGCCCCCAGGAATACATGATCAAATATGAAGAAAAAAATGGCCAGCTGATCAAAAAAGAAATGATCACCAAACCCATCGAATAAACAACAGGCGCAGGTAATCCCCTGCACCCTGTAATGCGTCAGTCAAACAAGGTAACAGAATTTTTTTAACAACGAAAGACACGAACGGCACGAAAAAAAAATTCATGGCAAGTACACTCATGCAAACAGTTAACGCCACTATCATGAATTTTTTTTTCGTGCCATTTCGTGCTTTTCGTTGTAAAAAATACCACTGCCATCCAGTTTGACTGACGCATTACCTGCACCCTGTATGCCGATTCCACATTTTCAGGCTGAAAATTTGCAGCTGGCGGGATATGTAATACATTAGAAAAAGCCTTTTTTGCATTCCGGCCAGGCCATCCTCAAACCCGGCCTGTTTTTTTTCTGGAGCGTTTGTGCATGGATGATCTTTTTACTGGCAAGCCACTCCGGGTTCTGGTATACGGTCGGAATCTGGAGGATCTGCTGCCGTTGCTGAAACAGTTCCCGGTTGAACTGGTACAAGACAAGCCGGACCTGGTAATCTCACACGGCGGTGATGGCTCTCTTCTGGGTGCTGAACGCCTGTATCCCGGTATTCCGAAATGCCCAATCCGCGACCGCAAGCAGAATCCGAAATGCCCTCTTCATTCAGAACTCGATACGCTGAAAAACTTGTTCAGCGGCAAACTTGAGCAGTCCTGCCTCGAAAAAGTCCAGGCACACATGGATGACAGCCTTGCACTCGAGGGGTTGAATGACTTGGTACTCAGCCGGGAGCTGGTCTCCAGTGCCATTCGATACCGTGTCTGGGTCGATGACAAACTCGTTCGCTCACAGGTCGTTTCTGACAGTCTGCTCATCGCAACCCCCTTTGGAAGTACAGGTTACTTCCAAAGCATTACCCACGGCAATTTCAAAACCGGCATCGGCCTGGCTTTCAACAATGCCATGGATGGCCCGGATTTCACCGTCCTGCCATCCGACACCAAGATCACAGTGCAAATTCTGCGCGGGCCGGCTTTACTTGCAGCAGACAACAATCCTGACATGCTGCCGCTGAAAGACCAGGACTGCATTCAGGTGCAGCTCTCAAAACCGCAAAGCGTCGTCTATGGTATCGAGGTTTTCCGTTGTCAGGAATGCTATCAGCTGAGGCGCAATGGCATCTGAACGCAGTTCTGCACCTTTTTGCACGATTTTACAGGAGAACTCAAGACGATGGATTTGCAAAATTTTCTGGCCAGTGGCGTCTGCATAGCGCTTCTGGCCTATCTGGTTGGCAGTATTCCCTTTGGCTACCTGATTGGGCGTTTCAACGGTCTTGACATCCGGATGCATGGCAGCCGCAATATCGGGGCGACCAATGTGCGCCGGGTACTGGGACGGGATTGGGGAGTCATCTGTTTCATTCTTGATTTTCTGAAAGGACTTGTGCCGGTCATTTTAATCGGCGAATGGCTTGGTGCACAAATGGCTGTCGGCCTGGAATGGGGCGAAATGTTCGCCATCGCCGGAACCATTGGCGGACATATCTTTCCTTTTACCTTGAACTTCAAAGGCGGCAAAGGGGTAGCAACCAGCCTGGGAGCCATTCTCGCAGTCGCGTTCTGGCCGGTACTGATCGGAGCTGTCATCTGGTATATTACCTTTTTGAAAACCCGGATTGTCTCTTTGGCCAGCATTATGGCGGCGGTATCCCTGCCGGTTGCGGCAACCTTCATGTTTTCGCTGAACAAAGGCGGCATCCACGGCACAAATATCATTCTGATGGGCATCATTGCTATGCTGATCATCGTCCGACACAAGGATAACATCAACCGCCTCCGCAATGGCCAGGAAAACAAGTTCAGTAAAAAAGCGGCCAAATTGTGATTCCCTGAAAATGATGCTGCGTTTTTCTCTTCAACTCATTCTCTCTCTTCTGCCAGTGCTGCTGTTGCGCGGACAGGAGATTCCCCTGCCCTATGGAGCCAAACGCCTGCCGGATGGCAATCTGGAGCTTAATGGAGCCATTGTGCGCAGCGCAGCCCATGAACTGGCGTTGCCCTGCCGTTTTGTGCTGAAAGAGGGTGCCCTGGAAGTCATCCTTGGCAAGCCGGATGGCCGGATGCACGAGGCGCTGCTCTGCACGGACATCCCGGCTGTTCAGGTGCAAACCATGCTCTACCTCCTCGGCGCCGAAAACGGCTTTCGACAGCCCAACGAAAAGGGTCGGCAGGGGGACTTGATTGATCTCTTCATCGAGTGGAAAGATGCTCAGGGGAATTTCCAGCGCGAACCCGTCGAACAGTGGATCGTCGATACGCGCACCGGCAAAAATCTTGCACAGAAAGGCTGGGTCTTTGTCGGCTCCTCGGTAAAAAATGGGGCTTTCCAAGCCGATGCGGAAGGCAATATCGTCATCAACTACTCAATCGGGGCAACCGTACTTGACAGTCCGGATCCCGCCAGCGATGACGATACCCTCCATATTGTCGACGCAGGCAAAACACAGCCTCCCTCCGAGACGGCCATTTTTCTGGTCATGAAGCCAAGAACGAAGGTTGCCAACTCAATCATTCAAGCGCCTGAAAAAGGCAATGTTTCCCCATAGACAAACAGGAGTTCTGAAGCAATGAAGCAGGATAAACTTGGTTTTGGTATTATTGGTTGTGGTGTCATCTCCACTGCACATCTTGGCGCAATTGCCAACTGCCCGGAAGCTGAACTGGCGGCAGTTTGTGATATTGACGAGGAAAAGGGACGCAAATGCGCCGCCGACCATGGCAATGTCACCTTCTATAAAAACTACTTGGAAATGGTCAAGGATCCCGCTGTCGATGTCGTCTGCATCTGCACTCCCTCCGGGCTGCATGCCGACGGCGTGATCGCAGCAGCCCAAGCCGGGAAAAATGTCTTCTGCGAAAAACCGCTCGATATCAGCCACGAGCGGATGTGCCGGATGATCGAGGCGGTCGACAAGGCCAAGGTCAAAATGGGTTGCGTCTTCCAGGGTCGCACGGAGAAAAACAGCATCACTGCACGCCAGGCGATTATCGACGGGCAACTTGGCAAAATGACTCTGGGCGATGCCTTTATGAAATACTATCGCTCGCGCGCCTATTATGCCAGCGCCGGCTGGCGCGGCACCTGGGCACTGGACGGTGGCGGTGCTCTGATGAACCAGGGCGTACATGGCATCGACCTGCTGATGTGGGTCATGAATTCGCCAGTCGAGCGGGTCTTTGCACGCATGGATCACCTCGTCCGTGATATCGAAGTTGAAGACACCTGCACAGCCAGCCTCCTGTTTAAAAATGGCGCTCTTGGCACCATTATCGGCACTACCTCCTGCAATCCAGGAGAACCGCGACGCCTGGAACTGCATGGTGACCGCGGAACGATCTGTATCAGTGAAAGCAAAATCACCCGCCAAGCCACTACCACCGAACCGGACGGCTTGGCCAAAGACCTGGAAGAAAAAAGTACCCCGGACAGCAGCGCAAAACAGGAAGGGATTTCCAACAACCCGGCTAATTTCGGGCTGTATGGGCATGCCTTCCTGGTCGATGACCTGGTTCATGCAATCAAGGAAAACCGGGAACCGTACATTACCGGCCGCAGCGCCCGTCGGGCTGTCGATCTGATTCTGGCCATCTATGAATCCGCACGCAGCGGTAAGGATGTCCAGGTCAAATACGGGGATTGAAGTGTCCCCCGACCCGTCCGACCCGTCTGACCTGTCCGACCCGTCCGACCCGTCCGACCCGTCCGACCCGTCTGACCCGTCCGACCTGTCCGACCTGTCCGACCTGTCCGACCTGTCTGACCAAATAAGGAGGCTTTAGAATGTGCCGCAAAAAGGTTTTGCATCTGCTGAGGCCATGTCTGTTATCTATCCTGTTTCTGGCAGGTCTTATTTTGACTGCTGAGGATGGCAATACGCCAATCTGGCTGGAAGCCCTGAAGAATCCGGGCTTCAATGATTCCGCCGATGCCACGGCGGGCTGGTCTCTGCGCAGCGCCGGCCTGGGCTCATTCAAGGTTATTCCCGGAGAAACTCCTGAAGCCGCCAAGATTATGCAGATTACCGTCAAGGGGACGTCTGCCAAACCCTGGTCGATGGAGCTTTTGCAGCTGCTTTCCAGCGATGTCGCAAGAGGCTCCACCCTGTACATCAGCTTCGATTACAAGATCAGCAAGGATTACTGTTTCCATTTCTACTGGCAGGTCGAAGCATCTCCCTGGCCAAAACTCCTGTCCCTGCGAATTACCGAACCGGTCGATACCTGGCATACACTCCGAGTGGCAGTCCCGGTACACGAAGACTATTTCGCCGAAAAAACCGCATTTTCCTTCCATCTGGCAGAGCGCACCGGCCTGCTCGAGTTGCGCAATCTGTCCGCCAAACTCTATCCACCCGGTGTTGATCCGGAGAGTCTCGAAACGAATGTCAGCCCGGTGCTGGGTGGCGATTTTTATGACAATGACTGGCGCGAGCTGGTACTGAAAAAAATCGACAGCAACCGGAAAGGGCGTTTGCAGATTACTGTTCAGTCTGGTGAACAGCCTGTGGCCAATGCCGCCATTACCCTCCGGCAGAAAACCACCCCATTGCCAATCGGCGTGGAAGCCTCTGCGGCACTGCTGAAGCCGGATATCCTCTCCCGCCGGGAACTAAGCGATTTGCGCCAGAGAACCGCCCCCTTGAAAGAATTCCTGCCGGAGTACAAAAAACTGACTCTGAACAATCCTTTCTTTTCTTTCCTCTCCTTCTATGACGGTTTCCACTGGCGCGACCATGAAACCTGGGGAAAGCTGATTGACGAAAAGCTGCTCGACGAGGCGCGTTCCGCCGGCAAGGAAGTTCGAGGGCATGCGCTGTTTGCTCCAGCCTTTATGTTTGCTCCGCCCAAATGCCGCAGCCTCAACCGCGACAAACTCTGGGATGCCCTGATGAAGCATGTCGAAAGCCTCAGCAAACGTCATGCCGGCAAAATCAAATCCTGGGAAGTGCTTCATGCCGCCATCGAATACAATGAAATTTATAATTTTATCGGCGTCGACAGCATCCCCGAAGTCTTCCGGGCAGTGCAGAAAAGCGCAGCGGAAACCGGCCTGCTGGTCAGCGACCTCAATTCCCTCGGCGAAATTTCAGATATCCCGCTGACCGACTTGATTGAATTGATCGAATGGCTGAAAATCGAGGGCATCACTTTGAATGGGCTCGTACTTGGAGTCAATCTGAAACGCCTTGATGTCGCCCCGCAATCAATGGAGAAACGACTGGATCGTCTTGCCGGCAAAGTTGGCCTGCCCATTCACATCAGGAACCTGGCGGTCAATGATGAAAATCCGGAAGTGCAGGCGGATATGATTCGAGATTATATGCTCCTCTTCTTCTCAAGGCGTGAAGTCACCAGCATCTCACTCGGAGAACTCTGGGAAGCCGCCCTGCTTAACCCGAATATGGCTTTCTATGATAAAAAACTGCAACCCAAAAAGGTTATGCAGACCGTCCAAAAACTCGTCACTGAAGACTGGATCAGCAACCTGGAACTCAAAACCGACGATGCCGGCCAGGCCGAAATCACACCATTCCTCGGAAAATATGACCTCGAAGTAAGCGACGGAAAAAACTCCTGGAAGCAGGAAGTCCTCCTCGATAACCCCGACCTCGCCGTCCGTATGCTCATCGACCTCAGCAAAAAATGGAGAATGTAATCTACAATGAACTCCGACGGCGACGTTGCAATGTGGATATCGGTGTGGTTCCCGTCAATGAGAAGAACTCGACCGGCGTATACAGCCGCAAGCAGTTAGAGGTCGATTTTGTCGCAAACAAAGGCTCTAAACAATATTACATCCAGTCGGCGTTTATGATTCCGGACGAAGCAAAGCGCGAACAGGAATTGCGGCCGCTACGGACAATTGACGACTCTTTTAAGAAAATCATCATTACAACTCATGCCCCGGCTCCGCTCTATGACCACCATGGCGTGTTGACCATGAGTATTTTTGATTTTCTGCTGAATCCGGAAAGTTTGGATTTATAGAGCCTGAACCGATTCTGTGATGAAGGCGATTATATCAAAAAAGATCAAGCAGTTTTGCCGGGGGAACAGATATAGTAAAAGCGGTACGGAATCGAACGATTCACTGACAGGGACACACACATGGATGCAATTTCATTTTACGGGTTCTGCAACGGGAAAACATACAGCATCGGGTCAGAAGCGGAAAGCAATGGCCTCTTTGAGTTCAGCACGGAGAGCATTCCTGATGGAAATTTCCGCCGGATCAAAGCCACTCTGCGCAATTGCTCAGATGAAACGCTGGTATTTCATCGTGCCTTTGTCCGAGTGACGCTGCCGCCGGGACCCTGGGAGGTTTTTTCGCAATACAACCGGTGGAGCCAGGAGGGTAACGGGCGCTGGACCCCGCTGAACGGCCAGGGAGTCCTGCTGGGACATCGTCATGGACGCACAACCGAAGGCAATACCCCTTTCTGCGCTGTGCGGCAAATTGGACACAACGAAGGAATCGCCTTTCATGTCTATCCGATCGGCAACTGGCGAATCCGAATTCTGCCGCTGGTACAAAGCAACTCCGAACCCGCCGTGGCCGTCGATCTGGGAATTTCCGACGAGGAACTGGCTTTTCCGCTTCAGCCGGGAAAACAGTGGAAGCTGCCCGAGTTACTCATTCACCATTTCTGCAATTTTGAAGAATCGAGCTGCGAATTGCACAGATATCTGCTCAAAGACCCGCAAATATCGCAGCGCCGGCTTCCGGTGGCCTTCAATACCTGGTTTGACCGCTTTGACAACTTGAATGTGCCGCATCTGCTCGAGGATTTGTCCGCCGCCAAAGAAGTCGGCTGCGAAGCATTTGTGGTTGATGCAGGCTGGTTTGGCGGTGATCTCCCAGGCTGGTTTCTTTGCATCGGCAACTGGCACGAAAAAACGAAAATTGCTTTCCATGGCAGAATGAAGGAATTTGCCGATAAAGTCCGGGAAGCCGGCCTGGCTTTCGGCATCTGGATGGAACCCGAGCGCATTCATCCGGACATTGCCGTGGTGAAGGAGCATCCAGACTGGTTTGTATTCATTCCGGAAACCGGTTTTATGCGATATAAACTTGAACTGCCTGAGGTCGCTGCCTATTTCGAAAGTGAGATCGAACGGCTGATCAGTACTTATAGCCTGGGTTACTTGAAAACCGATATGAATGCTGAACTGGGCAGCGATGAATCCGGCTGTGAACTCTACCACTATCATAGCATTTTCTATGCCATTGTCGACCGCATCCGAAAACACCACCCGGATTTCATCCTGGAAAATTGCGCCAGTGGAGCGCTCCGCACGGATCTGGAAACTTTGCGCCATTTCGACGTTCATTTCCCCAGCGACAACGTCAATCCCTGGACCCTGTTCGATACCATGCATGGGCTCTGGCGGCGCGCTTTGCCGGGACGCATCATGCGCTGGACGGCCGTCTGTGAATGCAAAGAGGGCATCCCCTTCTTTGAAAACACACGCCCGGGTGTCGTTATACCCGGAGAAGCCACCTGGGAAGAATATGAATTCGCCGACCTCGAATCCGTCCTGATTGCCAATTTTTCCGGCGGTTTGTATGGCTTTACCGGAGATATCGCCAGTCTTGGAGCGGACAGCCGGAAGTTGGTCGCCCGCTATATCGCCCTGTTCAAGCGCAAACAGGATTTCATGATGCAGGCCGCCGCACACTGGCTCGAAGACGGCAACCGTTTTAAGGTTATTGAATTCGAACACGAACACCAGGCAATCATCGAACTCTTCTATCACCCCGCTGACGCCGTCTCAGAACGCAAGATACGCCCCGTAGGACTCGATCCACAGGCAATGTATTGCACCGGACAGAA
>JAQVUB010000077.1 GCA_028699735.1 Lentisphaeria bacterium
GTCGCGGCTGAGCAACTTACGATAGAACCATTGGTTAGTCAGTGTTCAAATAGATGCATAACACAACAAGAGTCCTTTCCAACCAAGCCAGCAGACTTTTATAACCTGAACCTTCCACAAATCAATGCAAGCTTCGAGAATTTGTTGCGTCCAGGACAGTTTGATCCGCAATATCATTCGTTATATTTAAGGGTAAACACATCAGGCGATTTTACGCTTGAAGTAACGATTCTTGGAAAGAATATTCTTCCTCTGAAAAAGTCATTCCACTTGAATGTGAAATACGAACCTTATAGTTTACCTGTGAACAAAATTGATTCCCTTTTTGAAGTCATTGCCGACGAGGATATTTATGTAAAGTTTCGGCGAGGTGAATTTGAGAATAGAGAGACTGAAAATGAGTAATTTGGATCACACGATATTCAATGAGCGTCCGGAGTCGCAGGATCGGGCGATAGAGGAGTTGCGCTCGATGGGGTATGCTTATGTCCCGCGGGCTCAAGCCGAGGCCAAACGCGGTTCTCTTGGCAAGGTTCTGTTTTCTGATGAACTGCGTAAGTTCTTAGGTTCGCAGACTTTCAATTACCGTGAAAAGCGGACAGCGTTTTCCGAACGTTCCATCCATGCCGCCATTTGCGACCTTGATGTGACGCTCGAGCGCGGTTTGCTGGCCGCGTCAAAAAGCATTTACGACATGCTGCTGCTCGGGCGAAGCTATGAAGAAAGTCTCTTTGACGGCGCAAAACAATCCTTCGACCTCCCCTTTATCGACTGGGAACACCCCGAACGCAATATCTGGCAGGTCACCGATGAATTTTCCGTTGAACGCGACAATGGCAAGTTCGCCCGACCCGATATCGTTCTCCTCGTCAATGGCATTCCGCTGGTCGTGATCGAATGCAAAAAATCCAGTGTTGATGTGGCCGAAGGCATCCGTCAAAATGTCCGCAACTGGCAGCCGGATTATATTCCACACCTTTTCAAGTTTGCCCAGCTGGTCGTCGCCATGAACCCCAATGACGTCCGCTATGCCACCTGCGGCACCACCGCTGAATTCTATGCGAAGTGGCAGGAGGAAGAGGGCAAATGGCTTGACGAAACCGTTCGCAGACATATTCGCGATAATAATCCGACCGTTCAGGATCGCAATATCGTTTCACTGTTTTCGCGGGAACGTCTGCTCAATCTGATTCGCTACTATGTTCTCTATGACAACGGCATCAAGAAAATCGCCCGTTATCAGCAGTATTTCGGGGTTGAAAACATCATGCGCCGCATCAAGCGTCAGGATAAAAAAGGCACGTCCAATGGCGTTATCTGGCATACGCAGGGCAGCGGCAAGTCGTTGACCATGGTCATGCTGACCAAACGCGTCATGGCCGATCCGGAAATGTCCCGGGCGCGGTTTGTGCTGGTCTGCGACCGCGTCAATCTGGTCAAGCAGCTGCGGGACAATTTCATCAGGTCCGGACTGAAGCCGGTTCAGGCCACCACCGGGCGTGGTCTGATCTCGCTCCTGGAGGATCAGGGCAATGGCATCATTACCACTACCATCAACAAGTATGAAACCGCCGCCAAATCCCGTGCCAGGATCACCGATGAAAATATCATCCTTCTTGTCGATGAAAGCCACCGTTCGCACACGGGCGAATTGCATAAC
This sequence comes from Lentisphaeria bacterium, assembly GCA_028699735.1. GTDB lineage: Bacteria > Verrucomicrobiota > Lentisphaeria > Oligosphaerales > Oligosphaeraceae > JAQVUB01. The sequence continues at coordinate 1,661 of JAQVUB010000077.1, forward strand.
TTCATGAACGAAGTTCTCCCCAATGCCACCATGATCGGTTTCACCGGCACTCCCCTTATGCGGCAAGACCAGCTCTCAACCTACAGCAAGTTTGGTCCATTGATCGGCCAGCCCTATAAGTTCGCCGATGGCATCCGCGACGGGGTCATCGTGCCGCTGGTGTATGAAGGACGTATGGTTGACCAGAATCTCTCCAGCCCGCAGATTGACGAGTATTTGCAGCGGATTCTTGAACCATTGACCGATGAGCAAAAAGAGGATCTGCGGCAAAAATGGAGCCGTTTTCTGCCACTGGCGCAGACTGATCAGCGTCTTTCCATGATCGCATTCGACATTCATCATCATTTTCTGACCTACTGCAAGCCCCGCGGCTTCAAAGCGATCATTACCGCCAGTTCGCGCGCCTGCGCCATTGAACTGCAGGACAGGATCAATTCCCTGGGCGGTGTGCGCGTCGCAGCATTAATCTGCCCCGAGAACACTCCTGACGGCGAAGAAAGCGAACTCTCTTCTCAAGACAAAAAGAAAATCCGCACTTTCTTCAAAGAGAAAGTCGAACCTCGCTTCGGAGCCAATAATTACGATGCTTACGAAGAATGGGTAAGAAACAATATCAACGGCGGCGACGATCTCGATATTGTCGCCGTCAAAGATATGCTGCTGACTGGCTTTGATGCCCCTCCCCTGGGAGTTCTTTACGTCGACAAATCCATGAAAGAGCATACGCTTCTTCAGGCCATTGCCCGTGTGAACCGGATTTATCCGGGCAAAGATTTCGGCCTGATCGTCGATTATTTCGGCATCTTCGGCAAACTCAATATCGCGCTGGAGCTATACAATAATCAAGAAAACGCCGCTGTTGCCGGACTGAACGATTTCGAAAGCAAAGATTTAGACCAGTCTTTGAGCAATGCGGCCGCAAAACGGGACGAATTGCTGGCCAGCCACAAAAAACTGTTAGCAATTTTTGACGGTCTGGAAATCGACATCCACAATCCGCGCGCGTGTCAGAATGTCTTTGCGGAAGAGGACAATCCCGGAGCCAAGGAGTTGCGCAAGGATTTTTACGAACGCCTTCATGCTTTCTCGCGCCTGATGGTACTGGCCATGGGGAGTTATAACCTCTACAAAGCCGTCGGCTTCGAGCAAATGCAATCCCTCAAGAGCGACTTGCTGTTTTTCCAGAAACTTCGCGTTTCTCTTGAGCTGATTCATGGCGGAAAAGTGGATTTCGCAAAATATGAAGACGGCATCCGCAGTTTACTCAACACCTTTGTCACGTCAGCGCCAGTTGCTCAGAAGGTCGAACCGGTCATGATTCATGACACAGAGGCGATGGATAAACAGCTCATGGAGTTGGACGGCGGGAAAGCCAAGGCCGCCTACATCAAGACCAGGCTGGTGGCCGAACTGGAAGCCAAACGCTATGAAGACCCTTTGCGCTACAAGAAATTCTCCGAACGTATCCGGCAAACACTGGATGAATATCGGGAACAGCGCGACGAAAACGTCTATTTTGAAAGAATGAGGCAGATCGCCGATGATTTCCGTCAAGGCTACACAGGCAATCATTATCCGGTCAGCATTGAAAATGACAACGATGCCAAGGCCTTTTACGGAATTGTTTCCGACGTTCTCGGAAAATATGGTGATTTGAGTGATTCGGAAAGCGACGAAGCTGTCGGGCAACTCGCCGTTGACATCAATTCCGCGATTAAATCTCTGGCACGTGTCGACTGGCGGCACAACAATGCCATTCATAAGAATATGACGCAGGCAATTGAAGATTTGCTATGGGATTTTTCGGACAATCATCATTTGGAATTGCCGGAAGAGGAATTGGACAAGATGCTCGAAAGCACTAAAAAAACCGCTCTTAGCAGGTATTGAGAATGGTTTATCAGATCAATACAGTTTTTGGAACGGTGCCGGTTTCCGTTTTCGTCAAGGAAATAAAATCTATCCGGCTGAAGGTATTTCCATCCGGAGAAATCCGCCTTTCTGCTCCTCCGGGGACGCCGGATCATTTCATCCGTGATCTTCTTGAAAAGAAACGAAGCTGGGTGAATAAACAGTTGGAATGTTTCAAACAAACGGAAGGCATCGAAAAGGAAGACACCATCCGAACCGGTACTTCAACCCGGATTCTGGGACGGCAATTGGTCATAAAAATTGTTGAGGAAAGACAAAAGCGCATTGTCCGCGACGATTTGAAGCTTTTGATCTATACTCCCAATGTAAACGATCAGGAAGACATAGACCGCCAATTCATCAACTGGTGGCAGAAAAATTCAAAACAATATTTTCAGCAACAGATCGCCCGAATTTTTCCAATTGTCGAAAAACACGGTGTAGCCAAACCCGAATTGGTCGTCAGAAGAATGCAGACCTTATGGGGAAGCTGCAGTCGCAAAAAAGGTATTGTGAATTTGAATTACTATCTCTACAAAGCTCCCGTCGCTTGTATTGAATATGTTATTCTTCATGAGCTGATACACTTTCTCTATCCTCGGCATGACCGAAACTTTTTGGACTTTTTGACCATCCACATGCCGGATTGGGAAGAACGCAAACGTCTTCTGGATTTTGAAATTGTACTTGGCGTGTAAACAAGCAGGGCCTTTACGTCTGCTGAAAATTCTGGACGAACCCCCAATTGAAAAAGTAATACGTCAGATGAAGTCGGGTGGCAGTGGTTTTTAACAACAAAAGACACGAACGGACTTGGGGTGGACTGGCGTCCACAACCTATTTTTTACAACGAAAAAACACAAAAAGACTCGAAAATTTTAAAAGGTTGTTGCGTTGAGGTAAGAGATCGCTTAGCAAAATTACATGCGTGTACCTTTAACCCTATGGGTAATTTCCCTCCTTGTCGTCTCCGTCGGAGGGAATATGGAGCGCCGGCGTCTCGCCGGCATCGGCTTCGCGGTTCGCTTTCATCACCTCAAACCAAAAACCCAAAAGAATTCTCGAAAATGAGAAAGCAACTCAAGGCAAGAAATTTCATGGGAAGCGGCTTTGACCGCGAGAATGCGTTGTTCATTCCATAAAATTTTTTCGGGTCTTTTTGTGTCTTTTGTTGTTAACAAAAGGGCTGTGGATGCCCGCCCGCCCCATGCCTATTCATCTTGAACCTGCAGCTGTCAATCCTTTAGACAACCAATTGGAACGACATAGACTCTGTCTTTTCTGCGGTATGCATAATCCCCTGTTCCGGTTAAAACCATCATAAATGAGACGGACTTCATCTTGCCGGTGTCAATCTTGGAGGAAAGTGCGAGCAGACTTTCGGCTCCTTCTGAAATCAGTCTATCGCCCCCTAATTTGATTTCGACCAATCCGTATGAGCCGTTGCGCAGATGGATGACGGCATCGCATTCCAATCCGGATTTGTCGCGATAATGATAGACCTGTCCCCCCATGGAATCGGAAAACACGCGAAGATCCCTTACGCACATCGTTTCAAACAGCAGTCCAAATGTATTTAAATCGGAAATCAAATCCGCAGGACCAAGTCCGAGTGCTGCGGTGGCGATAGAGGGATCGACAAAATATCTGGTGTCAGATGTGCGTATGGCTGTTTTTGAGCGTAAATTGGGATTCCATGCATTCATGTCCTCGATGACAAAAATCTTTTTCAATGCGTTGAGGTAAGAAAGCAAAGTGTCGTAATCCAGCGTTGCGACGTCATTGTTCTTGATGTCATCGCAAATGACGGTGTTGGCCGCCTGGGTTCCTTGATGACGGGCATAGGAACGCATGAAACGTTTTACCCGCTCCGGTTCCCGCGCGACGCCGTCAACGCGCGATGCATCGGTATTTACAACAGCATCGTAGTAATCAAAGGCCTGTTCCAATGCCACATCGTCAGGTAACGACACTGCGCGCGGCCAGCCTCCACGGCAGGTTAAAAATGCCAAACGGTCAAAATTCAATTCACTGTTTCCGGAAAGAGCAGCGGGAGAGGAAAACAACTCTTTCAAGCTGACGCTTCCGTTGGACTCTCCTGATTCGTAGAGGCTCATGGGGCGCATCCGGAGCCACGCAAAGCGGCCTGTGCCTGTATGGCGGACAGATTCCATGGATGGAGGCACTGCCGACCCGGTTAAAATAAACTGCCCCATTTCGTCGCGATGATCCACTTCAAAACGCACGGCATCCCAAAGTTTTGGAGCGATTTGCCATTCGTCGAGCAGTCTTGGCACATTTCCTTGCAGCAATCTTTGCGGATTGATGTCAGCCAAAGTCAAATACTGCTCGACCCTTTCCGGATCGCTCATATATAAAACACTTTGGGCGATCTGTTCAGCGGTTGTGGTTTTTCCGCACCACTTGGCTCCTTCAATCAAAACCGCACCTTTCCCCGCAAGTTTTTTAGCAAGGACAGCATCCGCAATACGGCGTCTGTAGTTTTTCATTGGCTTTGAAACTCCATACATCGAGTGATGAATCTCAATATACGATAGCATCGGAAAAACGCTGTTTCAAGTCAAATTCGGCAACTTGGCATTAAATCGTTCGGCAACTTGGCATTAAATCGTTCGGCAACTTGGCTTCAACGGTCTTATTTTAGAGATAATTATTCCATGAAAACTTGACAAGACGTATTTTCTGGGGAATGGCAACTTTTAACAGCTGGAATGGATCACCATGCGTTGCGGATCAGGCGTGCGGTGTCATCGAGGGCTTCGGGGACGCAGCGCGGGCCATCGAGCACGGGCATGAAATTGGTGTCGCCGACCCAGCGCGGCACAACATGGCCGTGAATATGGTCTTTGACTCCGGCTCCGGCGGCGGCTCCGATATTGAAGCCGATATTGTATCCGGCGGGGTGCATCAGGCGGTCGAGGACTTCCTGGGACTTGAGCAGCAGTTCGCTGATTTCCTGCAGTTCCTCGGGTTCGAGCAGGGTCATTGCGGAAAGATGCCGGTAGGGTGCCACGAGCAGATGTCCGGAATTATAAGGGAAGTCATTGAGCAAGACAAAAGCTCGTTTTCCTTTGAAGACGACATGATCCTGCTCGCAATCCCGTTTTGCCTTTTTGCAGAAAAAGCAGGTATCCGGTTTATGTCCGCGAATGTACTCGATCCGCCAGGGAGCCCATAAGGGTCTTTGTACAGTCGGTTGGTTTTCGTTGGATTCCGGCATTCTTGACTCCTTTGGCTGAATAAAAAGCCCCAAAGGAGTGGGAGTTTCCTCCTTTTTCCTTTGGGGCTGATTGGTGGATATTGTCTATGCTGACTTAGCCCAGTCTTGCTTTCATGGCATCAAGCTGTTTGTGCAACTCGGCAGGGAAGCGATCGCCAAATTTGGCGAAATGGGCTTCGATCTGAGGAATGACCGCTTTCCAACCTTCTTTGTCGACGCCCAGCAGGAGAGCCAGATCATCGTGAGTCATATCTTTGAGACCATCGAGATCGAGCGCTTTTTCTTCAGGAAGGTTGCCAATGGCGGTGGCTTTGCAGGATGCGGTGCCGTCGCAGCGTTCGAAAATCCACTTCAGAACGCGGGAATTTTCACCGTATCCGGGCCACAGCCACTTGCCGGCGTCATTCTTGCGGAACCAGTTGACATAGAAAATCTTGGGTGCCTTGGAACCGGCTTTTTCGCCGATTTCCAGCCAGTGTTTGAAATAGTCCCCCATGTTGTAACCGCAGAAGGGCAGCATGGCAAACGGATCAAAGCGCAACTGGCCCAGCCCACCGGCGGCGGCAGCAGTCATTTCGGAAGCCATCGTGGCGCCCAGGAAGACGCCGTGTTTCCAGTCCAGCGCTTCATTGACCAATGGAACAACCGTTTTGCGGCGTCCGCCGAAAAGGAAGGCGCTGATTGGCACGCCGCGGGGATCTTCCCATTCCGGAGCGATCACCGGGCACTGGGCAGCCGGAGTGGTGAAGCGGGCATTGGGATGGGCGGCTTTGCGGGTACAGCCTTTTTTCCAGGGGCGGCGGATCCAGTCGACGAGTTCTTCGGGATCTTCGTCATGATCTTCCCACCAGGTTCCGCCGTCCATGGTGATTGCAGTATTGGTGAAGATGCTGTTGCCCTTGGCGATGGTGCGCATGCAGTTGGGGTTGGATTTCATCGAGGTGCCCGGTGCCACGCCGAAGAAGCCGGCTTCGGGGTTGATAGCATAGAGTCTGCCGTCTTCACCGAATTTCATCCAGGAGATATCATCGCCGATGGTTTCGACTTTCCAGCCGGGAATAGTCGGCTCCATCATCGCCAGATTGGTTTTACCGCAGGCGCTCGGGAAAGCCGCCGCGACATATTTTACGATGCCCTTGGGATTAGTCAGCTTGAGAATCAGCATGTGCTCAGCCATCCAACCTTCTTCCCGTGCTTGAACGGAAGCAATACGCAGAGCAAAGCATTTTTTGCCGAGCAGGGCATTGCCGCCATAGCCGGAACCAAAGGAGATGATTTCGCGGGTTTCCGGGAAATGGGTAATGTACTTTTTGTCCATCGGGGCGCAGGGCCATGGAACGTCCGCCTGGCCATCAGCCAGAGGGGCACCGACAGAGTGCACGCATTTGACAAATGCGGCACCCGCATCAATTTTGCTGATGACCGAGAGTCCGACGCGGGTCATAATGCACATGTTGACGACAACGTAGGCGCTGTCGGTGATTTCGATGCCGTATTTTGAGATGGGGGATTCGATAGGACCCATGCTGAAAGGGATCACATACATCGTGCGGCCCTTCATCGAGCCTTTGAAGAGAACGTTGAATTCCGCTTTCATCTCGGCTGGATCTTTCCAGTGGTTGGTCGGACCGGCATCTTCCTGTTTCTTCGAGCAGATGTAGGTGCGCTCTTCGACACGAGCCACATCACTCACTTCGGAACGGCACAAAAACGAATTCTCCGGCTTATTCAGTTTGATGAAAGTCCCGCTTTTCACCATCTGGTTGCAAAGCTCATCATTCTGTTTTTTGGAACCATCACAGATGACCACATCGTCAGGTGTGCAAAGATCAATCCAGCTCTGCAGCCAGGACTTCAGTTCTGCATTTTTGATTTCGCTTAGCAGCATGTTTGTTTCCTTTACGTTTCAGATTGCTTGGCCGGTGTAACCGGTAACAGAATAAGTTTATAATATAATGCCGCAGATTT
>JAQVUB010000078.1:0-2288 GCA_028699735.1 Lentisphaeria bacterium
TTTTAAGCCATTAATCATCAATAGATTATATGCTTTTTTATGCCTTATTTCAGCATGGGGATTTTAAGGAGAAAATCGTCATCAAAGTCAAACGATAATCGTTTATTAGGAAAACATCTGAAACAAGCCCTGGTTCATTTTCACGAATATTCCAGGGCTTCATCGTGCCTGTCGTGCCGTAAAAGTTCAAAGAAGAATTATCTTATGGCAAAGACAAAAACAGGCACATAAAAATAAGACATTATGATCATATCTGAATTACTGACAGCGAAGGAAGGCGAGAATGTCGTGGTCAAGGAGGCGAAGAAAACCTTTGTGTTTGACAAGCTCGTGAAATATGCCTGTGCGTTATCCAATCGTGGCGGTGGATACATTGTGTTCTGGGAGGCACGGAGATGACTAATTTCAGAAATTACACAGCCTCTGAACTACTTGAATTGCTTAACACTGCCGATGAATGCAATTGGTTGGAGGCAAAAGGCAAAGAAGACGTCCGTGTTCAAGGCCAGTCAAACAAGGAGAATTTCCGGACTTTGCTCGAAAGCGTCTGCTCCTTCAGCAATGAACCTGATTTGGGAGGCGGAATCATACTGTATGGCATAGGCGAAAATGAGGATATTGACAATGACGAGCGATATGTTGTAGAAGGTGTGGATAATCTTGACAAGGCGCAATTGGACATCGCCACTCAATGCAAGGAATGTTTCAATATTCCCGTGTATCCTGAAATCAAAGTGGAAAATATAGCTGGGCGGAAGATGTTGCGGATTGTTGTGCATGAACTTCCAGAGACGAAAAAGCCGCTTTATTTCAAGAAGAACGGCTTGCCGGCTGGAGCTTATCGCCGCATAGGCAGCGCCGATTTGAAATGCACGGAAGAAGACCTCTATGTGTTCTACCAGAATACAGCCCGCAGCTATGACCAGACACCAGTAGATGGAGCATACCTTGAAGATATTGATCAGGTTGCAATTGAACGCTATCGGACATTGCGTGCCAAGGTCAATCCGACCGCCGAAGAATTGAATTACAGTGACCAGGAACTATTGGAAGCATTAGGCTGCGTTGTACATGACAATCCGCGAAAGCTGAACCTTGCTGGAGTTCTGATGTTCGGTTCCTACAAACTTCAGCGTCGAGTCATTCCGACAATGCGTGTTGACTATATCCGTGTGCCAGGCAATGAGTGGGTGTCATCGCCAGATGAATCCTTCCATTCCATTGATATGCTCGGTCCACTGATGCTGCTGGTGTTTCGGCTCGTGGATGCGGTCAATGCGGATTTGCCAAAGGGCTTTGCCTTGAAAGAAGGAGAATTGCAGGCGGAAAGCCGAGGATTGCCTCCCATGGTCCTGCGTGAGGCCATCGTCAATTCACTGATGCACCGCTCATACCGTGTGGACAGGCCCACGCAGATTATTCGTTACGACAACCGCATAGAAATCATCAATGCGGGGTATTCATTGAAGGACGAGGAGACGTTCAATCGACCAGGAAGCGCATTGCGCAATAAAATCATTGCGCCGATTTTCCATGACACCAATCTGGCAGAGACAAAAGGGAGCGGCATCAAACGCATGCGGGATTTGATGCAGCAGGCGCAAATGGTTCTGCCTACAATGGAGTCCAATCGTTCCGACAACTCATTTACGCTTCGTCTGCTTCTCCACCATCTGCTGGACGCTCGGGATATAGAATGGCTCAATCATTTTTCTGTCTACGAATTGAATGAGCATCAAAAAACGGCCCTGGTCTTTTTGCGTGAAACAGGAGCGGTAGATAATCTGACCTATCGCCAGATGAACAACTCCGAGATATTGAAAGCCAGCCGCGAGTTACGTGCCATGCGAGATATGGGGTTGCTTGAAAGCAAGGGTAAAGGTTCTGCAACATATTACATCCCAGGACAACTGTTTATTGAAACTGCAAGGAATGCAGTTGAATCCTTGGATGAGAGTACCGAAGCCCTTAACACCCACGGCGGAGCCGAAGCCTCCCATGATGATAGGCTTATATACCAAGGCGAAGCCAACGAAACCTCCCATGGCGACGGCCTTAACACCCATGGCGACGGCCTTAACACCCATGGTGACGGCCCTAACACCCATGGCGACGGCCTTAACACCCATGGCGACGGCCTTAACACCCATGGCGACGGCCCTAACACCCATGGAGTAATTATCTCCAACAATGAAATGCCAGGAACACTGCTATGCTTATCAGAAGAAATAAAAAATCAAATTGAAACATTAGGAAGAAGAAGTAACAACAAAGAAAACATTAGAAGA
>JAQVUB010000078.1:2388-8727 GCA_028699735.1 Lentisphaeria bacterium
TAACACCCATGGAGTAATTATCTCCAACAATGAAATGCCAGGAACACTGCTATGCTTATCAGAAGAAATAAAAAATCAAATTGAAACATTAGGAAGAAGAAGTAACAACAAAGAAAACATTAGAAGATTAATTCTTGAATTATGTCGTATTACACCAATGACCAAGAAACATCTTGCTGTCCTGCTTAAGCGAAGAGAGGATTATCTCAAGCAAAAGTTTTTAGTTCCTATGTTAGCCGACAAATCCCTCCGTTATCTTCATCCCGAGATGATCAAGCATCCCAAGCAGGCATATATGGCGAATCAAACTGATAAAAACGACAATGGCACAAAGCAATAAAACGATAGCCGATCTTCTGAACGCCCTCCTACCTGCGTTCTGTGGCAGGAAGCCGTTCCTCCCGTCCTATCCAAAAATTCGGGAGTTGAATCCAGGGGTTTTTCTGGGGTGAGATAGGGTTTGAGTTTTGCAGGTTTCCCTCCAGGAATTGGCGAGGGCGATGAGATAGATGTTAGCGCGGTTGTTGCGCTCGTCGGTGGTGTTGCGTCCAAGGACTTGTTGGCTGTTGGAAATTGCTGTTTGGCTCCCAATTCATCTGGACTGGATATCCTCTTTCTCGCTTTCTTGTTTCTTTTGAATGCGTTTTATGACGGCTGTAACAATGAGGAGGGCCTGCTGAATATTACCCGGCAGACGTTCGAAGGCTTCGTACTGACATGAGCCCCCTTTCAGAAAAAGCCAATCGGAATGCCGCAGAAACTCCATTTTTAACTTGGGGTGGGCTAGCGCCCACAGCCTATTTTTTAACAACGAAAAAACACAAAAGACTCGAAATTTTTTTAAAGGTTTTTGCGTTGAGGTAAGAGATCGCTGTGCAAAATGTCATGCTTGTACCTTTAACCCTATGTGGTAATTTCCCTCCTTGTCAACATGTGTCGGAGGGAATATGGAGCGCTGGCGTCTCGCCGGCTCCCCAAAACGAAAAATTTACAAGCGTGATAATACGGCCATAAAATCAGTTTGTCAGGGAGAGATGTGCGGCACAATGCACTTTATGTGGATATCAACACGAAAGGGGAGCCGGCGAGACGCCGGCGCTCCATATTCCCTCCGACGATCAACAACAAGGAGGGAAATTGGCCCCTGTGTCGATGGCGTTTTAATGCCTCCGATGGCGACGGGAAAGCGGAAAAGGAGGTATAGCCGGATCCCCTTGGTCTGTGCAAGCTTGTGTGGTCCTTTCCCTCCTCGGCGTCTCCACCGGCATCGCGGTTCGCTTTCATCACAGCAGAACAAAACCCTAAAAAAATTCTCAAAAATGAGAAAGCATCTCAAGGCAAGAAACTTGCGTGTCCTGTTTCAAAAAATCTTTCTCAAAAAAAGAGAATTGGGGCGATAGTAGTACAGAAAGTCACAGTTTTATTTTGACCAGGAGATGACCACAGAAAAATAGAATATTGGTCTATAAGATGCTTCAAAATGCCTTTAATAAAAACATAATCACAACGTATCTTTCAGAGACAGTGAGACATAGTGTTTATTGATGCACTACAAATCTCATCCTTCATGAGCCGTAATGCCAGGAGGCAAAAAAAAACATTCTATCCCCTGGTATGAACCCAGTGGAGAATCATTCCACCGGTTATCAGCCTTTCTTAAGAATAATGAGCTGATGGACTGCACGACTCATCGCCGTATATAGACCGCTGGCATTCCAGCGAGGGTCGCTCTCATCTATGTCAAGAAGAATGACAACCTTGGCTTCACATCCCTTGAATTTCATATAAGTATAATAGGCCACATCCCCGGAGGCAAACTGCTTCGGCTGATCCACTAGACGATAGTCTCCAACCTGCGGATCATCTCCGATGCAGGTATTCTTGAGCGAATGTCCGCCAAGGACAACGACATCTGTCTGTATGATCCGTTCTTCGCGGAATATACGATTCAGCTCCTGCGCAAGAAGCGGACGGCAGTCGCCAATGCGGGTGATGACCTCACTGCCAACTGGACTGTGCTCGAGAAGTTCCATCTTCACGGTACGGTATGGCGTGAGCGCTTCGAAAATCTTTTGGGTATTACGGCAATTCCTGGACAATGAAACGGGCGGCATCCCGAAGTCGGGAAGATCCAGTTGGTCACGGAAAATGTTCTGGTCGGGGTCATAAAAGATGTAAAAATGCCCATTTGGGGCCAGCAGCCGGGGAAGCACATGCCATATCTGCGGATTGAAGTCCTGTCCTTCGTCAACGATGATGGCATCGTAGCTTGCGGGGTAATTGTCCAGGAATTTCCCGAGAAACTCCGGCAGGACTTTGGAATACAACAACGGATTGTTCTTGTGTTTTTCATAGTCCGCCGGCGAAATCTGCATCAATTCTACGCAATATTCGAAGAATGCGCCGACGGTTATGGAACTGTGATATTTGCCGACCTCCTTGCGGATTTTCTTTGCCAGCAGCTCATTGAAACAGAGAAGCAGCACGCTGCCGCCTGCGGCTGCTACCATATTCGCTTTTTTGATGGCCAGAACGGTTTTCCCTGTTCCTGCACCACCCTCTATTTGCAGTTTCGGAAAATTACGCAGTGCATCCAGGATAGAACACTGCTGCCGGGTCAGAAGGAAGAACTGCCGGTCATCATCCAGGATACGGTCGCGCAGATTCTGGCCATATTCAAATTCCGGGGAAAGAATGTCCAGTATCTCGCTGATTTCAACACGTCCGCTGATCCTCTGCGGAATTGGCGCATCGTCAATCAGGCGACAGGCAATGTTCTCGATATTCTTCAAATCGTCCTTGGTGATAACAAGCCCTTTCGCCTCGGGCGGCCATACAGTCGCATGGCAATCACAGGACGGGAAGCAAACCGCATGGGCAAACTTCAGCGGAACAGGACGCTGGAGCTGTTCCTGCAGAAGTTTCATCACCGCATATTTGTTGTGCTTAGCCTGCTCGACGGGATCCATCGGCCGCCCGTCCTGCAGCCACTGCCCGTTGAGGAAGGAAATGGAACCGCCCTTGACTTCAATGACCAGGAATCCCTTCCGCTCATGATAAAGCAGGAAATCGATCTCTCCATCCCACAGCTGCCGGGCAAGGTCACGGGTCACATAGTCAAAGGAGTGGAATACCACCCAGTCGTTGGAGAGATTGTTGCGGATTTCCTCGAATACCATCTGTTCCGACAGTGGCCGTTTTTGGTAATCACATTCTGCAGGTATGAACTCTGCCATGACTCTCTGCTCCATTTATGCATTGATTTCCGCGCATTTTTGCGCCATGTCGCGCACCTTTTTGCGCAATTCGACGGGTTGCAGGACTTCCACATTGCCTCCTTCGCCGAGAATCCAGCGCAGAGCTTCATATTCTGGAGATGGCGGCAATATGACAATCAGCGAACCGTCCTGCTGCGGGGTGATTTTCAGGTTTTTTGCCCGTTCCTGCTCATACAGATAATAGGCGATTGCCGGAACGCAGCGCACCGTGATGCCCTCAATTTTCGGGTAGTCGAAAAGCCCGTTCTTCCGGGTGTCCTCGATCAGTTTTTTATCGGTCAGGAAAGTGCCGTGTCCCTTGCATGCCTGCTGGATACGGAAGATGGCCAGGCAGACCGGCTTCTTTTCATTGCGGGGATAGCCCTTGACATACCAGTTGCTCTTGAATGACGCCAGAATATGCGGCTCAAAGTCATACTCCTGAATTTCGCCGGTTGCCCCCTTTTTGTAGGTCAAGTGAAGGACCAGGCGGTTGCGCCAACCCTGGAAAAGCGCCTCGAAGATTTCCGGGGCAATGCTGGTTTTGCTGCCGGAAGCAACCAGCAGGGATTCCAGGAAAGTCCGGTCGAAAAAGGAGGTGTCACTGACGGCCAGATGGCTGTCCACGGCACGGGTCACCTTCTCCTTCAGCGGCGACGGCAAGACATCCTCGGCCACCCGGCCTCCCAGCATTGCGGTCAGCAAGGCGTCGTCAGTCAGCGTCGGGGTCTGGAACTCCCAGTCCGGCCGCGTCAGGCAATAGCCATTGTGCTCGTGATCGAACTCGATCGGCGCCTTGAAATCCAGCTTCAGGGTGGCGATGTCCCGCATAAACGTGCGCTCCGTGCAGGCGATGTTCAGATTTTCCATCAGATCCGCTTCACGCAGGATTTTCACAAAGGACGTTGCATTGGGATAACTGTTGCGCTTCAGCATTGCAACCAGCTTGATCATCCGCAAAATCTGTTTCTTGTTGGCCGGCATCATTCCTTCTCCTGATTTGCTGCAAAAACATCTATGAAAAAAATATCACTTTTTTTCGAAATGACAAATTGCCCTGACGCAAAATGTCAGACCTGCCGCGGTAAAATATACCATAGACAGGAGAACACGGTGTTTTCCTGAAAACCAGAAGGAGTCTCATATGGATTCTGGTAATACGCCAGTAAAGCTGAAAGGCAGCGGTATTTTTTTTACAACGAAAAACACTAACGACCCGAAAAAATTTCATGGGATGAGCAACGCATTCCCGCAGTCAAAGCCGCTTCCCATGAAATTTTTTCGGGGCGTTTCGTGCTTTTCGTTGTTCAAAAAGAATTTCTCTGCTACCCAGTTCCACTGGCGCATTACGGATTCAATCAGGAGGTTGCAATGACCGAAAAAGAAAAACGGATTATCAAGCAGGAACTGTGGCTGCAGATCAGTCAGACGATGGAGGCCAGCATCCATGCAATGGAAATTCTGGGACGTGTCTCGAAAATCATCTGCAAGCTTGACGATGACCCGAATGACATTACGCCGCAGAAGCGGAAAGTCGTCGAGGAACTCTGCCTGCTGCAGGATTTTCTCGCCGCAGTCAATGAAGACCTGAAGGAGATTGAGACGGATCTGGCCGGCAACGGCATCGTCCCCGATATGCCATCCTTTGAATTCCGTGACGCGCTTTGGCTGAACGGAGGCGATGAACTGACTACCATGCTCGGCAAACTGGATGCCTTTCAGAGCCGGCAGAGTCAATGCATTTTCCAGCTGCAGGATTTGGCCGGATAAGCAATGTCCAAATGCTGCCAGCAATCGTCGTAATACGTTCGAAAGCAAAACCATCAGGAGGCAATACAATGAGCAGTTGTTTTCCCGACCACCGGTTAATCAAGTGGAAATGCCCGAAATGCGGGTATGAAATCATCACGCCTCCCCCTCGGAATCCATGGATTATTAATGCCGTGCCATGGTCCTGGCTGTGGGGGAAAGACGATCCGCCGACCTGCGATAAATGCGGCACTAAAATGGAAAGGAGCAAGTTGCTATGAGCGAGGAATCATTCTGGAGTTTTTTCAAGGAGAGCACCGCGCAGATGTTCTCGGAATTCGGCGAGGCCTGGTCAGAGTTGAAGCAGGACTTGAAAGAGACGATGGAGCTGCGGTACATACGTCCGGGAGCCATCGGCTGCTGCCGCAATGAGGGAAGCCAAACCTATTGTGTTCTGCTAGGGGGAGACCAGGTCGCCGCCCTGAACGAGGGAGGAGAACCCGAACAGATAACGATGGCTGAGTTTCAGGAAAGATGCCAGGCAAAGGCATTGTTCGTGTCCGGAAAGAAACGCCTGGCGGTCGGCTCCAGGGACATCAGCCATTCCGCGCTCGAGGCCATTGACACGGAACGTTATCCCAACTCCAAAGCCTTCGTCACTTCCTGCATCAGCGGAAAGGATGGCACCGTAAATCAACAAATTGAAGCACGCTTCGGAAACTTCGAATGGCTCCGGTATGCCCCCCGAAAATCCTCCGAAGAATAAAATGCCAGGCCGCGAAGCCGTGAGCAAATTTTCGTGTCCTTTCGTGCCTTTTCGTTGTTAAAAATGATCAACACCCTGCTGAAAACATTGTTCGGATCTCCGCTGATCCCAGCCCGGCAAACGCAGAAACGTGCTGCTGCCACGGGTGCGGACTGGGCGGCTCTGGCTCAGACCGCCGGCTCTGGCAGTGTCACCGTTTATGATCCGCAGGGAATCCCCCTGTTTCTGAAGCAGGGTGACGAGGTGGCGCGCGGTGGTGAAGGAGTCATCTACCGCTTCGCGAAGAACCCCCATGTCCTGATCAAGGTCTGCAAGCCGGAGACCCTTGCCGACCCGGAAAAACGGACGGTGTTCCGTTCGCGCCTGGCGGCCATGTGCGCCTTGACCGATTGCCGGGAAGCGGATTTTCTTGCCTGGCCGCTGATGCCGGTGCTGGACTCGCATGGCGGAGCCATTGGCTTCGTCATGCGGAAATGCACCGGACGCACCCTGCGGGCATTGCTTGCCCCGATGCAGGTCAAGCGATTTTTTCCGGGTTGGAACAGAATTCATGTGACGCAAGTCGCG